>CANFLJ010000064.1 GCA_947447815.1 Chitinophagaceae bacterium
AATGGATGTTGTTTAAAGTAATTGATACGTTCTTTATAATGATTCTTTGCCCACTTGGTATGATAAGAAACTACCAGTAAAGGTGAAGGGTATAGACTATCAGGAATATTAATAATAGCTGAATTAATATGCTTAGTAGTTATGCTAAAAGCCATTGAACTTAGTCCGGTTATTATTAATATTATTAGTAAGTATATTTTCATCTTATTGTTAAAATAAATCTGCTCAATATTTTTATAATTTGTATTTTTTAACTTATAACTTAATACATACTACTTACAACTTAATGCTTACTTATCCAGCCATTTCTTAAAGTCGCTAACCCTTTCTCTACTTACAATACAGGCATCTCCTATCAGTTGTTTACTTACAACATTCAGCCGTCCATTTAGATAGTTCTCCACCTTTTCTATTGCATGTATAGAAAGTATAATCTTCCTGTTTATTCTAAAGAAATCAGTTGGCGATATCATGCGCTCAATTTCATCCAGTGTATAATCTACAGGAAATCTAAACCCTTTAGTGTTAACCAGAAAAGAGATGCTCTCCCGCGTTTCAAAATAATGTATCTCTTCTATAGGTATATAATCAATCGACTGCCCTTTCTTTACCAGAAATCTACTCTTATATTCATTATTTAAAGATGAATATACAAGCTTAACTTTTTCCTTCAGTAATTCATCAGAAAACTGTTGTTGCTTTTTAAATTTATCCAAAGCAAATTGTACATCTTTAAGCGTGATTGGCTTTAGCAGATAATCAATACTGTTTTGTTTAAATGCAGCAATAGCATATTGATCAAAAGCAGTTGTAAAGATGATGGGTATAGCTATATCTACAGAAGAAAATATGTCAAAACTATTGCCGTCTGCCAGATGAATATCTACAAACAAAAGATCTGCTTTCAATCCTGCACTAAAGGCATTAACAGCCTCTCTTACCGTTTCAATAAAGGATACAACTGTTATGCTGCTATCTGTTTTTTGAAGTAGCAAGGCAAGGTGTTCTGCCGATAGCTTTTCATCCTCAATAATTACAACTTTCATGAGTGTAAAATTAATGGCAAAGCAATGCTAAAAATGTTTTCAGATCTCGTTACCACTACTTTTTCTGCTGTATAAAAATGGTATCTCTTTTCTATATTCTTAATACCTGTTTTAGAACTTACAACTTTATCACTTCTGGGATGTATTGGATTTTCAATAATCAGCTGATTGTCTTTTGTATAAATACTAACCTGCAATGGTTTTGCTTGCGATACTTCATTATGTTGAATTGTGTTTTCTACCAGCATCTGCAAACACATAGGGGGCAAATAATATTGCTGTTTATCAAATGGAATGTCAATAGAAAACGAAATGCCCTTATCAAATCTAATACTTAGCAAATAGATATAGTGTTGTATAAATTCCAACTCATTACGCACTGTTACCAGTTCGGTGTTTTCATGATCCAGCACATAACGATATACTTTTGATAATTCACTGATAAATTCTGCAGCTTTATCCTGATCCTGATATACAAGGGAACTTAATACACTTAGATTATTAAACAGGAAATGGGGGTTCAATTGTTTCTTCAGATTTTGCAACTGAGCAGTAGCACTCTCCGTTTTATATTGCTCTACTTCAAGAATACTTTGCTTCCAGGCAATAAAAAACTGACTACCAGTATTAATAAGTAAAATGCCAAATGCAATTATAATAGCAGGAATTAGCATAGGAACTAATCCATGAGGTCTGTTATCCAGATTTCTATTCAATATATAATCTACCATCAATATCAGATTAGCAAGCATAGTAATGGTAAACAAAGAAGAAACAACTATCTGCGCCAGCAATCTTTTTCGGGTCTCATACAACCAGGAGTAATGTTTATCAAGCCATTTATCTATCTGCAAATTACCCTCCCACACTATTACGGTTACGAGGGTAATGGCAATAATATCAATAAAAAACGAATGATGAATTCCATCTTCATGTAGAAATAAATACTTGAACAACAAGGATATTACTATCCCAGCCAATATCATATATATAAATCTTTTATTACTATTCATAATAAATTAAAACTGCAATTTATAGGTAAAGTTCGGAAACAACCCAAGCTGATACGTGGTTTTTATATTTTGCATCCTGCTATCATAGCTTTGCGAAAACACATTTTGATGGTTCGTAACATTCTGCAAATCCAGCGATAATGATTGCGATAATTTCTTCTTAATGCTATTAAAAGTATACCCTACTTTTATGTCAAGTCTAAAATAATTATCATAAGTAGCAGAATATGCATCTTTCGATAATATTTCATGGTTTTGTGCCTGCGATTCAGTTACATCAATCGGTGTAAAGTATCGCCCTCCTGCATTCGTAAGTTTAAAGTCTACAGCAATTTTATTTCTTTTTCCTTCCCCTACTTTCCACTCCTTACCACCCAATATATTGTATACATATTGACCATTAAATGCAGTGTTTCTTTCTACACCATCACTACCAGTATATTTAGCTGAATACAAGGAAGAAGTAATTAGAACATAGTAACCCTGACTAAAGAATTTCTCTACCGTAAGCTCCACACCATAGTTTCTACCACTCCCTTTATTTACCAGACTACTCGTAGTGTCCGATTGATATCCCGATCCGGTATTCAGCACCGAATAACTGCTCGAATAGCTGGTTACAGGCACATTGCTAAGCGATTGACAATATACTTCAGCTTTCACACGCCAGTCTTTTGCAGGCTGCAAATCATAGCCCAGTACATAATGCTCACTCTTGGTAAAATCAAGTCCCCAGTTCGAGGTTGCTCCTTCTCCATTGGCATAAATATTCAGTGGCTGCATTTGCGAATGAAGCCCATAACCTACACTGATACTGCTCTTGTTATTTAACTCATATTTCATCCCAAATCTTGGCTCTGCTACAAAAGAATTATTTATAAAAAGCTTTTGTGCATGTAGTCCTGCATTTACCGTAATACGTTCACTAAGCTTATACTTCAATTCTGCAAAAGCTTGTGCCAGATGGGTGGTAGTATCTTTATCCCATACCTGTTTAAAGCCATCATTGATATTCATTTTTGTTTTGTCATACAATTTTATCCCCAGCAATTCATCCTGAATACCTACCTTCAAAAAGAGTCTCGAACTTGCTTTCAAATTATAAGTAGTACTAAAATTGTAGCCCGTTTTCTGGTAGTTGCTCACCTCTTTACTATAGCTGGTATTGGTTAAGTGGTCAAAGTCATAATTGGTCTGATCAGTCTTGGAATAATTTAATCCGATGGTCGAACTGATAAATGATTTGCTGTTCAATTGTTTAAAATGATTCAATCCTACTATTCCAATGGTGCTGGCAAAGTCCGTCTGATTACCATTGCCATATAACGTATTACTACTACCACCTTCAATACTGATACTACTCTTAGCAAGTATGCCAAACAACGAAAATTTTCCCAGCTTGGTAGTACCACTATTTACTTTAAAAGATAAATCCTGATAAGCAGGAGTAGAGGTAGTGCCAATATTTATACCCGCAGATTGTGCAATACCTGCAAGCGAATAACGGTAACCCACCAGGTACGATGATCCGTTATTCTTTTTAAAAGGTCCTTCCGTTGTAGCTTCCAGTCCGGTAATCACACCCAACTGCAAAGTAGTCTCTCTTTTATGCGTATTCCCACTACGGAAACCAATATCAAAAACACCCGATAATGCATTGCCATATTCGGCCGGAAATGCCGAGGTAAAGAAGTCCGAACTTTTCAATAAATTAGTGTTTAAAGCACTCACTGCACCTCCTGTAGTTCCAACAGAAGCAAAGTGGTTCGGATTCGTCACATTCATACCATCTATTTTCCACAGAACACCCGTAGGCGAGTTGCCCCTGATTACTATATCATTCCTGCTGTCATCAGGTGCACTTACTCCAGCAAAATTCGCTGCAAGCCTTGCTGGGTCGCTTCTTCCTCCCGCATAACGGTTCACCTCTTCCATCGAAAATGTTCTCGCACTTACCGATGAAAATTTATTGATAGTACCTGCTTTGCTGGAAGACTTTATTACCACATCATTCAGGTGTTTGTATTCGTCCTCCATAGCAATATCCAGCATCACTTCTTTCCCAGATACAACAATTACATTCGGTATTATCATCTCCTTATAGCCCGTATGACTCACCTTTATTTCGTATCGCTCAGGCGATATATTTTCCAGCACATACACACCCATCGAGTCGCTGATAGCGGTCTTTTTCTCCTCTTTGTTACTTAGCTGAATAGTAACTCCAAAAAGAGCAGTTTGCGACAATTTATCCGTCACGTATCCCCTTATAGTCTGTTTGTTATTTTGTGCCCCGCTACCAATAGAAATGATTAAAGCAATAATAAAAAGGAAATTCCTCATCTGAATCAAATATTAATATAGCTGCTAAACTATTAGTTATTAAAAAGTCAACTGACTTTATTCAGTTGAACTGTAGTATAAGATGGTTGAATTGAAATAGATAGGAAAATCTCAAGTACAAGATTATTAGTGGCAACAGAATATGATAATATAGGAATCTATATTTATTCCATATAAATAAAGCCTACGAACATCTCCTCAAGCTACAAAGTATTGATATTCTTACCTAACCCATTACCATATAATTATTGTACCATTTTTAATTTTTAATTATTAAATTTTTAATTACTAAAAGCTTTACATTTATTTTTACACTAAATAATATCAAAGTGTACATCAGATCAAGGTTATTAATACTACTTTTTCTCTTTCTGTCTGGCCATGCCCAGTCTCAGGATAGTACCCTTAATTTGAAACTGACAAAACAAATCAACGGCAAGTATTCCAACTTTACTACAGATAATATGGGCAACATATTCTTAGTAAATGCTAAAAACGAATTGATATCTTACAGTAATAAGTATGATAGTATCGCTTCTTTCAAATCACTCAGCCTCGGCAATATAAGTTTATTAGATGCCTCCAATCCTTTGCAATTGCTGGTATATTACAATGAGTCAAACACATTAGTGCTTTTGGATAGACAATTGAACATAATCAATTCTATTGCTTTATCACAAGTAAACATTCAAAAAGTAAATGCCATCACCCGCAGTTACGATAATAATTACTGGCTTTTTGATGAATGGGATAACAAACTAAAAAAGATTGACGACAAAGGCAATTTGCTTTCTGAGAGTACCGACTTCAGATTAATGCTCAAAGATTCCTATGCTCCCGAAAAGATTATCGATGACAATGGAGCGCTTTATTTGTACAATTCTACAAGTGGTTGGCTGGTATTTGATTATTATCTTGGACTAAAAAAACAATATCCCTATCTAGGCTGGAAAGATGTTTGGATAGAAGATGGATTCCTAAAAGGAATTGAAAAAGACAAGATAGTAATGGCATACCCTAAAGAACTTATCTATCAACACTTAAATTTGCCTCCTCAAATCAAAACTGCATCAAAGAATATTTGCAATCACAATATCTTTATCAGTCTCAATAATGAAGGTCTAAACATATATTCAATTCAGCTATAAACATGCCGTACAATTTATTACATACAAAAATATTAAGCAACTCGATACAGGATTATTTAGCGGTATTAGGCGTAGTTATCTTGGTGATTATCATCAAAAGATTGCTATCCCGTTTTCTGGCTAGTAAACTATTGACTATTCTCCTGGGTCAAAAAAAGCACTTTAATAAAGAAGTATTTCTCAACCTGGTTTTGCAACCCATCGAAAGGTTTATACTCGCCTTTATTTGTATCACCGCATTGGATCGTCTAAAGTTCCCTGACGATTTAGACTTCAGTTTATTCGGCACTACTTTCCAGCAAATAGTCGTTTCTTTCGCCATTATTATTATCATTGTACTAATCATCCGACTATGCATCAGGCTCATCACATTTGTTGCGCTGATTCTGGAAGAAAAAGCAAACCTTACCAACGATGTTACCGACAATCAACTCATTGTATTCTTCAAAGACTTCTTTAAAGTAGTACTGATTATTATTGGTGCATTACTCATTCTTCGCTTTGCATTCCATCGCGATATTACACAGGTATTTACAGGTCTGAGTATAGTAGGTGCTGCCATGGCATTAGCGGCAAAAGAAAGTCTGGAAAACTTAATAGCTTCATTCATTATTTTCTTTGATAAACCATTCTCTACAGGCAATGTAGTAAAGGTATTAGGCATTACCGGAACAGTAGAAAAGATTGGACTAAGAAGCACTCGTATTCGTACCGATCAGAAAACTTTCATCACCGTCCCCAACAAGCAAATGGTAGATACTGTAATGGACAACATTTCTCAACGTACCCAACGCAGAGTAGACCTACGATTAGAAATAAGTTTATCAGTTTTAGCAACTCCTTTAGATGAATTAACGAAGGCAATAAAAGCGATATTAGGTTCTTTTAATTTGATTGAAAGTAGCTCTGTTTTTATATCGGAAACAGGCAAGAATGCACATATAATAGAGATAGTTTATTTTACATCGATAGATCAGACTCTGGAAGAATACAATGAACTTCGACATGCTGCAAATCTGGCTATTATTCAGCTAACCGAAAAGATGAAAATAGAATTAGCATCTGCTACAAAAGAAGTAATAGTCATCCAGAAAAATTAGAAGCTGTTTTATTTAATTATAAAACATTGATATTAGTATAAGCCATAGTTCCGTCAACACTGATGAGTCTAATAATATAGTTCCCCTTTGCAAGATTACTAAGCGATAATGATCTATTGTAAACTCCTGCTTCCAGCATTTCATTAAGCACTTGTTTTACAGGTGCACCACCAATAGAATATACAGTAATACTCACAGCCGTTTTATGCGCTACACTAAACTGAATAGTGGTATTAGACTTAGCAGGATTAGGAAACGATTTGATTTCCATTGTCTTGATATGATTTAAATTTATAGTCACAATATTACTATAAACAGTTGCTCCATTTAAATCAATTTGTTTTAATCTATAGGCATAAGTTCCTCCCTCTACAATAGTATAATCATTAAAGGAATACTTGCTTTCTAAATTACTATTTAGCTTCCCTTCCACATTACCTATAGTACTCCATTCATTATTGCTTCCATTCAACTGCATTCTTTCTACATCCCAACCTTTATTATTTTGTTCTATAGCAGCTATCCATCCTAGTTTTACTGTATGGGCATCTATTAAAGAAGCATCAAAAGATAATAAAGAAACAGGCAAACCATAGTTACTTTCAAAGCAACCAATATCAGGTTTGGTATGAATAAAAGGAACCCCTTTTACGCCATAGTAATTGATAGTAGAAAGTATAGTTCCAGCATCTATCAAAGCACTCTTAGGAGTAGTTTGTAAGTGCATAAAGTTTACATCCGGCAAACTGCCATCAATCTTTCTAATTCCAGATATTCCAGTAGTATCCAGTGATAAGAAATTTGGACTGGTAGTTGCTTTAATAAAGTTATTAGTAAGCTGAACTGTTCCCTTTTTAAAAGTAGTCCCTTTGGCGCCAAGCGAAGTACAGTTTTCTACCGTAAATATACTATCGGCAGAATAGGTTACACCACTACTATTCAAACCATAATCATAGTCAATATTGTTATAAGAGGTACAATTGTAAAGACTTATAGAGCCTGCATTATTGTTCTGATCAAAACCCTTTCCTTTATTATCAAAAGACAAACATTTTACCAGCACAAAATTATGTGCCTGATCTTTATTGGCACTTCCTCCCATTTTAAATCCATTACCATTCATCGAAGAAGTAGTAGTTCCATCCAGCCAGTAATATCCATTTCTCCAGGTCCAGCAGTTTTCCAGTATAGTAGTCATTCCATCAGGCACACCAGCCTCGGTTGCTTTAAGATATCCATCCCAACCATCATCCGAATTTAGCCATGCTCTACATCCTCTAAAAGTTATACTATCACCAGGTTCCAGCTTAGGAGCAAATCCATCAGCATTACCTCCTGAGGTAGTTGTTCCTGTTCCTAAATCTGCATTCTCATAAGCATCGCAGTTTAGTACAAGACAGTGATGAGAGGAGTTTCTGATTAAATAACCTGCATCTCTGTTTCTATAAAAGTCGCAGTATTCTACGGTTGTATAAGAAGTGGAATTTACATTCATTCCGTTATCGCCGGCACCCTTAATTTTTATGCCATATATATACCAGTAATTCGCATTGGTTAGTTGAAACCCATAATTACCACTACTTACGGTCATTGTAGAGAAATCAAATAGAGGTCTTGCGTCGGCAGGATAAGCTGCAATAATATCTGGTGGGTAACCAGTTAGTACGATATGTTTTGCAGCAGTACCTGCCTTAGTAATTTTTACTGTAGCCGTTACCTTATAGGTACCGCTTCTTACTATAATGGAGTCTCCAGCTACGGTAGCTTTACTAACTGCTTTTGCTATCGTTAAAAATGGCGCCCCAATACTGGTTCCTGCATTGGCATCACTTCCGTTGGTAGCTACATAATAGTTGGTAGCATAACTGGTTATGGTACAAATAGTTAGCGTAAGTAGACTAAATAGTATAATTGCTTTTTTCATATCTTTTGCTAAAATATTATCCTTCGTTAAACTTTCATTCAATTTAGGATGTTTTAATTCCTGCAATCGTTTGCACTTTGAACAATTAAATCTATCTTAACTATATTCGCCCCGATTTATGAACA
>CANFLJ010000065.1 GCA_947447815.1 Chitinophagaceae bacterium
TATGTAATACTCGAAAAACTACAAATGTCCATTGTTTGGGGATGGGCCAGCGAATGGATATATTGGTCTGTAATGCTAACGCTTTCATACCTGTACATGAAATACAGAAACTGGAATAAAGTGATTTAGGTTCACGCTAATTATCACGAAAGTCTTACGTATATACCTAAAGCAAAAAAGAGTTTAATACAATCCAACTTGTATTAACCTCTTGAACCTTTAAACCTCTAAATTTCTTGGTGAGCTATATAAATACATTGAACCACAGAGTCACGGCGGCACGGAGTTGCACAGCGTATAATATTATACAAATACAGAGAACAGTGAGAAGCGCAAGCGGTTGAGCGTATGTTCAAAAATGTAAGATGAGATATAGCGAGTTTTGAACAGCCTACCTCAAACCTCTTGAACCTCTTAAACCTTTTAAACCTTTTAAACCTCTTGAACGTTTAAAGCCTATTTCTTCTTTACTTTATAGTACTGTAAAGCTTCAGGCATGATGTCTTTTATTTTCTGAATTCTTTCTTCATCAGCAGGGTGATCGCTCAGGAATACAGGCGGCTTATTGCCACCCAATGAAGCCATTCTTTGCCAGAAAGTTACTGCCTCCTGTGGATTGTATCCTGCAATTGCTGCAAATATTAAACCATAATGATCCGCCTCTAATTCTTGTTTTCTGGAATTTGGTAGTAATACACCAATGGAAGCAGTAGGAGAGTATACCTGATTAAAAATGCTTACAGCCTGAGGGTTATTTCCTAGAGCAATATCACCTAATGTACCTATTTGTTGTGCTACCATTTGCTGACTCATTCTTTCTCTTCCATGTCCTGCCACAGCATGCGTTATTTCATGCCCAAGTACTATTGCTAATGCAGTTTCATTATGGGTAATAGGAAGCAGTCCTGTGTATACTACCACTTTGCCGCCAGGCATACACCATGCATTTACTTCTTTACTATCTATTAGATTAAATTCCCAGCTATAGCCATCCAAATCACTCGATTGACCAATTTGTTTGTAATATTCACTTATCGCAGCTGCTATTTTAAAGCCTACTCTTTTTACCATTTCAGCGTTCTTACCAGTTTTATCCACTTTGGCAGAATCTAATACTTGCTTATACTGCGTCAGCGCCATTGTTCTCAGATCGCCTTCCGATACCAGAGAAAGCTGATTACGGCCAGTTATTGGGTTTCTGCTACATCCTATTGCTATACCTACTACAAATACTACAAATGCAATTCTTAAAGAAATTTGTTTCATGTGTCAATTATTGAGTGGGCAAAAATAAAAGAATTGAACAAAATATAGAATTTATTAAAATTGCAGCACCAAATCCAAGCCTACTGCATGTTCCAGCAAGGTTGCTGCAAGTTCCGGCAATGCTGCCGCAAGATCCAGCAAGTTTGCTGCAAGTTCCGGCAATGCTGCCGCAAGACCCAGCAAGTTTGCTGCAAGTTCCGGCAATGCTGCTGCAAGTTCCGGCAAGGCTGCCACAAGATCCAGCAAGGTTGCTTCAAGTTCCAGCAAGACTGCTGTAAAATCCGGCAAGGCTGCTGAACTATCTAGCAAGGCTGCTGGAAGATCAAAAAATGGTTGCTACAAGTTCCAGCAAGGCTGCCGCAAAGTCCAGTAAGGTAGATAGAAGTAAGCATAAGGCTGCTGCAATACTGTATGATTATGCTATAATTAGTATAATAGTAATCCGCCTTTTTTACAGTTCCTTCTGTTGAATAATGCTAATTAATTCAAAGCTGTTATTATACTGTATTAACCTTAAACGCATTAAACCTATTAAACTTCTTGAACCACTTTAAATCTCTTAAACTTCTTAAACCACCTCCAACAATAAGAAAGTATAATTTACGTTTTAGTAACTATTATAGTTATGAATCATCATCCACACATGACGGAGCTGTATTACACTTATTATGAAAGTCCAACAGGATTAATTAGAATCGGTGGTACAGAGACATATATCTCTGAATTGATTTTTATTGACCATAAAAGTCAGATAAAACATGGCGAACCTGGTATCAGCGATGTACTACATCATTGTACAGAACAACTGATAGAATATTTTCAGGGAAAAAGAAGAACATTCGATTTGCCAATTCATCAGGATGGTACCGAATTTCAATCGGAAGTCTGGAGCAAATTAATAGAAATACCTTTTGGCAAAACAATGAGTTATGCAGAATTGTCCCGAACCATTGGCGATCCTAAAGCGGTAAGAGCAGTAGCCGGTGCCAATAGCAAAAATAAAATATCCATCATTGTTCCTTGTCATAGAGTAATAGGTACCGATAAAAGTCTTACAGGCTACTCCGGGGGCTTGATGCGCAAGAAATGGTTATTACAACATGAGTTCAGAATTAAAAACGGAATTCAAACGTTATTTTAATTTTTTACATTCCTTCCAATATTTATTAAACCCCAAAGGTTAGGTATTACTAAATTATTAGTATCCTTGCAATCTAAAATTATTTATAAATGAAAAAGATATTGCTGGGTTTAATGGTATTTAGTGCAGCACAGTTGTTTGCACAGAGTCCAAAATATACTGCTGCTATGACAGCTGTTTTACAACAAATGAAAGATGCAACTACTCCAGATGCTATGATTGCTTTGGAAGCTAAGTTCGAGCGTATTGCAGAAGCTGAAAAAACAGAGTGGTTGCCTTACTACTATGCAGGCACCTTAAAAACCAGATTATCTATGCAACATGCTGGTGGCGATCCTGATAAATTAGCGGATGACGCTGCAGTATTAGCTGCCAAAGCAGATTCTCTTAGTCCTAAAAATAGTGAAGTTTATTGCCTGAAAAGTATGGTAGCAAGCTCCAAACTTCTGGTAGATCCTCAAAGCCGCTGGATGCAATATGGTGCTGAATCAAATAAAGCACTGGAAATGGCTAAGAAAATGGACTCCACTAATCCTCGTCCTTTTGTATTACAAGCTATTGGTCTAAAGAATATGCCGGAAGCTTTTGGCGGAGGTTGTACTCGTGCAAAACCACTTGCAGAGAAAGCTGCTAAACTTTTAGCTACTTTTAAACCTAAGAGCGAGTTAGCTCCTGTATGGGGTAAAGAACTGGTAGACTCTATATTGGAAGATTGCAAATAATCTTTTAATCTTGATTAATAGTTTACTTGAAGCACACCATAAATGTGCATCTTGGTCTACGAAATTAAAAGATGTATTCCTCACGATTCACGATAATAAAGCGCACTTTTAATCTAAGGCAAGTATAAAAGGCTGAATTAAATCAGCATTATTCCAGATATTTATTGAATCATCCTCCTTACCGGAGGGTGATTCTTTTTTTTAATATCTTTAATAATAAGCTTTTGATATTCTGTTTAATGAATGTTTTCTAAAAATAATTATTCCTACAAAATGGATACTAATTTTTATTCTTATTAATGTTTCCACATATTTGCAGCATCAATTACTTCAAAGAATGAATAGGAAGCTCGACGATTGCATTGTTTTTAATAATATAGATGTTGATTTTAACGATATCAAACAGTTGATTTATAGCAAGCAACCCATTCGCTTAGGCGAAAATGCGGCTAAAAGAATAGTAGACTGTCGCAATTATCTTGATAACAAACTTTCTGCCACTGGAGGATTGTTTTACGGTATCAATACAGGATTCGGTTTCCTTCAGAATGTTGCAATTAATCACGATCAGACCGAAGAACTGCAATCCAATCTTATTCAATCTCATGCATGTGGATTAGGGACTACCGTTCCGGATGAGATAGTTCGTTTAATGTTACTTTTCAAAATCAAATCCCTTTCATTCGGGCATTCAGGTGTACAACTGGAAACGGTTCAAAGACTGATTGATTTTTACAACAACGATGTACTACCGGTAGTATACACACAAGGTTCCTTAGGTGCTTCTGGCGATCTTGCTCCTTTAAGCCATCTTTGCCTTCCATTACTGGGTTTAGGTAAGGTGAAATACAAAGGGGAAATAATAGAGGCTAAAGAGGTGCTGGAAATATTAGAGCTAACGCCTTTGCATCTTAAATCAAAGGAAGGACTTGCATTAATAAATGGCACGCAGTTCATGAGCTCTTATGGTTTATTTTGTCTTAATAAAGCCAATGAACTACTTAAATGGTGCGATGCAATTACGGCCATTTCCTTAGATGCTTTCGACGGCTCTATACAGCCTTTCAATCCTGCTATTCATAAGATACGTAGTCATGAGGGACAGGTAGAAACTGCTCAAACCATTTTGGAACATTTAAAAGGAAGTGAAATTGCAGAAAGCGATAAAAAGCAAGTGCAGGATCCATACTCTTTCCGCTGTGTACCTCAAGTACATGGAGCTTCAAAAGATACCTTCCATTTTGTATTAAATACATTTATCAAAGAAGTAAACTCGGTAACAGATAACCCAAATATTTTCCCGGATGAAGACCTGATACTAAGTGGGGGAAATTTCCATGGTCAACCACTAGCTCTGGGGTTAGATTATCTGGCTATGGCTATTGCAGAAATAGGCAATATTTCGGAAAGAAGAACATTCCAGTTATTGAGCGGTCAGCGTGGATTGCCTTTATTTCTCATCAAAAACCCGGGTCTCCATTCTGGTTTCATGATTCCTCAATACACCGCTGCGGGTATTGTAAGCGAGAATAAACAATTGTGTACGCCTGCTTCTGTTGATAGTATTACTTCCTCTAATGGCCAGGAAGATCACGTAAGTATGGGAGCAAATGCGGCTACTAAATGCCTGAGAGTGTTGGATAATGTAGAAAAAGTGCTGGCAATTGAGTTAATGAGCGCTGCTCAAGCATTGGAATTCCGTCGTCCTCACAAGAGTTCTCCATTTCTGGAAAGTATTGTAGCTGACTTCAGAAAAGTGGTTAGCTTCAATGATGCCGACAGAATACTGCATGTTGATATGATTAGTTCCATCAGCTTTCTGAGAACTTATTTTGCAAAGTATTTTAAATAGCATACTGAAGCAGAAATACGGGATAACTTATTTCCAAACCAATGCCATTTAACAATACAAGCAATTAGTCGTGTGTAAAGGTTAGAGCATTAATGTAGAAATTTAAGGATTTGTATTACTCACGACTCACGAAACTCACGACTTACGAAGCTCGATTCCTATCATTAAATTCCATTCTCGTGCTTTTTTGATAGCATTTTGGCCAGATTTACACATGATGTTGGTCGCTTAAGCTGAATTTAAAAGTGCTAAATCCCCGTAATTCGTCTAAAAAGGGGGTTTTTGAGCATAAATGTATAAACATTAACGTGAATTTCTCCACATACTGCCATTCGTCAGTTTTTCCATGGTTTAATAAGTTATCTTCGCAACGTTTAAATTAAATTCTTAAAGTTATACATGGAAGATAATCAGTTGCCAGAACAAACTAACGATTACGATAAGGTACTCCGGATAAATATTGAAGAACAAATGAAGACATCCTACATTGATTATTCAATGTCGGTTATTGTTGGAAGAGCGTTGCCGGATATCAGAGATGGTCTTAAGCCCGTACATAGAAGAATTCTGTTCGCCATGAACGAATTGGGTATGACCCACAGCAAAGCGCACAAAAAAAGTGCCCGTGTGGTTGGGGAAGTACTGGGTAAGTATCACCCTCACGGTGATTCATCTGTATATGATGCAATGGTTCGTATGGCTCAGGAATGGAGCATGCGCTACAAGGCTATCGATGGTCAGGGTAACTTTGGTAATCAGGATGGTGATAGTCCCGCAGCAATGCGTTATACCGAAGCCCGTCTGGAGAAATTCGCGGAATACATGCTGGAGGATCTTGATAAAGATACAGTCGACTTTCAATTAAACTTCGATGATTCTTTAAAAGAACCTACTGTATTACCAACCCGTATTCCAATGTTATTGGTCAACGGATCCTCCGGTATCGCTGTAGGGATGGCTACCAATATGTTGCCACACAATTTAAGTGAGGTGATAGATGGATGTGTTGCTTATATCGACAATAAAGATATCTCTATCGAAGACTTGATGAACTACGTTAAAGCACCGGATTTCCCTACTGGAGGTACCATATTTGGTATGGAAGGTGTGAAACAAGGCTTAATGACTGGTCGTGGAAGAGTGGTATTGAGAGGTAAATGTCATATAGATGTTAAGCCTAGTGGTAGAGAGCAGATTGTAATTTCTGAGGTTCCTTATCAGGTAAACAGAGATAGCCTGACCGATAAAATTGGTCAACTGGTTAATGATAAAACAATTGAAGGTATAGCGCACGTAAACAACGAAAGTAATAAGCGTGAAGGTACCCGTATCGTTATCGATTTAAAAAGAGATGGCGTTGCAAACGTAATCATCAATCAATTGTACAAATTTACCGAGCTGCAAACTAGCTACGGTATCAACAATGTAGCCCTTACAAAAGGTCGTCCTAAGATTCTTAATCTTAGAGACCTGATAGTAGAATTTATCGAGTTTAGAATGGAAGTGGTTATCCGACGTGCTAAATTCGAACTACGTAAGGCGGAAGAAAGAGCGCACATCTTGTTGGGTTATTTAATTGCTTTAGATCACTTAGATGAAGTAATCAGATTAATCAGAGCATCAGAAAATGCCGAAATAGCTAAAGAAAACCTGATCAATGCTGGATGGGGTATCGACGAAATACAAGCTAAGGCTATTCTGGAGATGAGGTTGCAGCGTTTAACCGGTCTGGAAAGAGATAAAATTAAAGAAGAATACGATCAGTTGATGATTGTAATCACTGGCTTAAAAGAACTTTTAGCGAGCGAAGATTTAAGATATGAGTTAATCAAAACTGAATTACTTGAAATAAAAGAGAAATTCGGCGATGCTCGTAAGACAGAAATTCAATACTTAGCGGATGAAGCTAATATGCTCGACTTTATCAAAGAAGAAGATGTGGTTATCACTATTTCTCACCTTGGATATATGAAGAGAACTACTGCTGCAGATTACCGTACTCAGAAAAGAGGTGGTAGAGGTGCTATAGGTAGCAAAACCCGTGATGAAGATTATGTAGAGCATTTATTTGTTGCTTCTACCCATGATACTATGTTGTTCTTCACAGAAAAAGGTCGTTGTTTCTGGCTAAATGTGTATCAGATGCCAGAAGGAGAAAAAGCAGGTAAAGGAAGAGCATTACAAAACCTGATGCAGATTCCACAGGATGATAAAGTAAAGGCAATCATCAATGTGAAAAATCTGAACGATAAAGACTATGTAACAAGTCACTATATTGTACTTTGTACCAAACAAGGATTGATTAAGAAAACTTCTCTCGAAGATTTCAGCAGACCAAGACTTACCGGTGTAAATGCAATTACTATTGTAGAAGGCGATGAATTGCTGGAAGCAAAAATGACCGATGGAAACAGCGAAATCATGATGGCTGTTAAGAGTGGTAGAGCTATTCGTTTCCCTGAAGAAAAAGTACGTGCTACTGGCCGTGGAGCAATTGGTGTAATAGGAATAGAAGTAGATGATGCTACCGATGAAGTAATTGGTATGATCTGTATCAGCAGAGATGATAAGACCAAGACGGTAATGGTAGTAAGTGAAAAAGGATATGGTAAGAGAACTCCTTTGGAAGATGAAGATGGAGAACCAGTTTACAGAATTACCAACCGTGGTGGTAAAGGGGTAAGAACAATCAATGTTACCGAAAAAACAGGAAGACTGGTAGGTATAATGGATGTAAGCGAAAATGAAGATTTGATAATTACTTGCAGATCTGGTAAAACACTTCGTACGCCAATTTCCAGCATCAAACGTTCCAGCAGAAATACCCAGGGCGTTACCTTAATTAAAGTAGATAGCAAAGATGCTATTGCTTCTATTTCTAAGGTAAACGAACAGGAAGAAGAAGTACAACTGGACGAAGATGGCAATCCTATTGTGGTTGTTGTAGAAGGCGAGGCAATTGCTGAAACTACGGCAATAACGGATATTGTTACTGAAGAAGATAATGCGGAAGATGCTAGTTCTGAAAATACAGAAGAAGATAACACTACAGACGATTTATAGTCTACAAATTAAATGAATATGAAAAGGTTTTTAATCCTTGCGTTAAGCGTAATTAGTATTGGAGCAACAGCTCAGAAGTATGACAAAGTGAAGGTATTTTTATTATTTACTCCTGCTCAAAGTTTAAGTGCAAAAGCGGAGATTGATAAAATTGCTACAGAAAAACCAAAGGCACTCGACAAAGCAGAGTTTTGGTTATGGAAAGCGCGAGCT
Organism: Chitinophagaceae bacterium; assembly: GCA_947447815.1. Lineage (GTDB taxonomy): Bacteria > Bacteroidota > Bacteroidia > Chitinophagales > Chitinophagaceae > CANFLJ01. Next base: position 8,258 of record CANFLJ010000065.1, read on the forward strand.
TATTCTGCAGTATTCAACGATTCTTCTTTAAGAGCAACTAATGCAGGTGCTATTGGCACTGCTTGGGAGGCTTTTAGCAAATACGTAAAGATGGATCCCGAGTTAAAATTAATTAAGGATGATGCCGAATCACGAGAATTAGGGATGTTGGTGGTCGATCAGATTTATATGAATACCATCAACATTGGTCTTGAACACTTCAAGAAAGAACAATGGCCAGAAGCATTGGATATGTTTCAGTATTCTTACAATATAGGCGACTTTATTACCCATAATGATTTAAGAGGCAACAAGCAAGCTTATGATACTCTTACTGTATTGTATGCTGGTTATGCTGCTCAAAATTCAAAGAAGATTGATGATGCATTAAAATATTATTCTATTTTAACCAATAGTAAGATTAAAGATGA
>CANFLJ010000066.1 GCA_947447815.1 Chitinophagaceae bacterium
ATAATGTTGCCATTAGGATCTATCAGCATATTAGATGGAATACTGCTTATTTTATACATCTGCGATGCTGCATTGCCCCAGCCTTTTAAATCGGACACCTGCATCCAAGGTAATTTATCATCATTGATTGCTTTTATCCAGTTCTCTTTTTGTTGATCGAGTGATACACCAAAAACAGTAAAGTTTTTATCTTTAAAAGCATTGTAAGCAGCTAGTACATTTGGATTTTCCATTCTGCACGGACGACACCAGCTAGCCCAGAAATCGACCAACACATATTTTCCTTTGAAAGATGAAAGCGATACCGGACGATTAGCAGTATCGTTCTGTACAAAATCTACCGACTTAGTACCTACTGCGCCTATTTTAGTTTCGCCTATCTTTTGTTCTATCAGCTTAGCATAAATACATTGCTTAGCCGAAGGTTTTAAGGCTTCATAGATACTTTCCAGTTCATTGGTCTCCCCAAAAATAGGATGCACAACATACAATAAAAAAGTACTAACCGGAGACCCTGGTTTTGATTTAAAAAAGTTATGTGCCTGCTCTATTACTTTCGATTTAGTTGCATTAAATACATTTACTAAGGAATCCTTTTTTTGTTGTTGCTTTTCGCCGTTAATCTTACTATAGGTACTATTCAATCTTTCCTTTAGCGGATTAAAAATGGTAGTATAAGTAGTAAAATCCTGTTGCAACAATCCTCCAGAAACCGTTGCATTAGCAATATGATTAATATCGCCCTGTATAGATACTTTTTCGTTCTGCATAAATACTTCTGCAAAAACATTATTGTATCCTATGAATCCAATCTGAAAAAAGCTTGGCTCATCGGTATGTCCCAGCAATTTAAAATCACCACCATATGCATAGTCCTGTGCAATAGTATTGCCCGATGCATCAATTAAAAAAACCAGCGTACTATCTTTTATCCCTTTTATTTTTCCAGATACAAGATATCCTTTCTCCTGTGCATTTGTAATAAGCGTAGTAAGACAGAGTGCTATTACTAATAAAATCTTATTCATTTATTGTTGTTTATTTCGTTCAATTATTTTGCGTGACGCTTCTTTAAAATATCGGTAACCTGCTGCAAATTAAATCCTTTTGCATTCAACAAAATCAAATAATGGAATAACAAATCTGCTGCTTCGTTTAAGAACAGTCCCTCATTATCATCCTTTGATTCTATTACCAGCTCTACCGCTTCTTCTCCTACCTTTTGCGCTATCTTATTAATTCCTTTCTGAAACAAAGAGGCAGTATAGGAATGTTTCGGATCACTGTTTTTCTTTTTTTCAATTATAGACTCCAGATAATGCAGAAAATCAGTTTCAGCCTGCTCACTATTTGTTTCATTCCAGCAGGTATCACTACCAGTATGACAAACAGGACCAATAGGAGTAGCTTTTATCAATAAAGTATCATTATCGCAATCGGGCGTAATGGAATCTACTAATAGATGATGCCCACTTACTTCGCCCTTCATCCACAAACGTTTTCTACTTCTGCTGTAGTAGGTAACCTTGCCCGAACTAAGCGTTTCCGCCAATGCTTCTTTATTCATAAAACCAAGCATCAGTACTACTCTGGTCTTGCTATCCTGCACTATTGCAGGCACCAGTCCATCCGCATATTTGCTAAAGTCTACTGCTACTTCTTTTATCATTCTAAATTATTATATTCAATTCGCTAATTAACGGATTAGCTAATTGTATTCATTATCAAATTATCACATTAGCTAATCAGCTAATTACTCAACAGTTACACTCTTTGCCAGATTCCTTGGTTTATCTACATCACAGCCTCTCTCTAGTCCAATATAGTAACTGAGTAATTGTAAAGGAATAACACTCAATAATGGTGCAATTAATTCATCAATTTCAGGAACATACATAATATCGTTGGACATTTCATTTAATACTTCATCTCCAACTGTAGCAACCGAAATAACCATTCCTTTTCTAGCCTTAATTTCCTGTACATTACTCACTATCTTTTCGTAGTAAGCATCTTTTGTTGCAACAAATAAAACAGGCAATGTATCTTCCACCAATGCAATAGGACCATGCTTCATTTCGGCAGCAGGATATCCTTCAGCATGGATATAAGAAATCTCTTTTAGTTTCAATGCTCCTTCCAACGCTATTGGGAAATTATACCCTCTTCCCAGGAACAGGAAGTCGGACGCATCTTTATATTTAGAAGCAATGTTCTGAATATTAGTTGTGTCTTTTAATATCTCTGCAATTTTTTCAGGCACAGCATGTAATTCCTGCATCAGATGAATATATCTTTCAGCAGTAATGGTACCTTTAGCATATCCAAGTTTTAAAGCAATCATAGCCAACACCGCCAGCTGTCCCGTAAATGCTTTTGTACTAGCTACCCCTATTTCAGGACCAGAGTGTGTGTAGGCACCTGCATGACTGATACGGGCAATACTGCTTCCTACAGCATTTACTACACCCAGTATAAATGCGCCTTGTTCTTTTGCACTCTCTAGCGCCACCATCGTATCGGCGGTTTCGCCACTCTGAGATATTGCAATAATCACATCCCCTTTCGTAATCACTGGATTCCTATACCTGAATTCACTGGCATATTCTACCTCTACAGGTATTCTGCACAATTCTTCAATCATATATTCTGCTACCAGGCCTGCATGCCAGCTGGTACCACAGGCAACAATTACGATTCGTTTTGCATTGATTAATATATCCAGATTATTATCTATACCACTCATGATAATCTGTCCCTGTTCTGGCAATAATCTACCTCTCAGACAATCACGAACGGTTTCTGTTTGCTCATGAATTTCCTTAATCATGAAATGCTCATAGCCCCCTTTTTCAATAGCAGCTAATTCCATATCCAGCTTTTGGATAAATGGTGTTTGCACCTCATTACCAAGATTCTTAAGTATCAATTCATTGCGGCGAACAATAGCTATCTCGTAGTCATTTACATACACTACTTCTTTGGTATATTCTATTATCGGCGATGCATCACTGGCTAAAAAGTGTTCTCCTTTGCCAATACCTATTACCAGAGGGCTACCCTTTCTGGCGGCAATAATTGCATCAGGCTCATCTTTTGAAATTAGTAAAATACAGTATGCTCCTACAATTCTTTTAAGTGCAATTCTTAATGCTTCTTCTACAGAGCAACTATTATTAATCTGTATATCTTCTATAAAATTCAGTAATACTTCCGTATCGGTATCACTATGAAATACATATCCTTTTTTTACAAGCTCTTGCTTTATCTGTGTGTAGTTTTCTATGATCCCATTGTGAATCATTGCCAGATTGCCGCTATTAGATAAATGTGGGTGTGCATTTCTATCACTAGGCTCACCATGGGTTGCCCAACGGGTATGTCCTATACCTATATTAGCATGTAAATCTTTTCCTACGGTAAACTCTTCTAGTTCCGAAACCTTACCCTTTTTCTTGTAAACTTTTAATCCACCATTCCTTAAGGCAATACCCGAACTATCATAACCACGGTATTCCAGACGCTTAAGCCCTTTTATTACCACCGGAAATGCTTCCCTTTCGCCTATATATCCAACAATTCCACACATATTGTTTAAGTTTAATTTGAATTAATTTGTGCAAATAACAGTAAATAATCTTTTTCAAAGACAAAATATCTATACATTCGCTGCATGAATTTTACAAAAACATATCATCACCATCACTTACTCCATAGGTAAGCTGTTGTTCTATGCTATGTTACAAACATATTTCAAAGAAGGCTTACCTACGTTCAGGTAAGCCTTTTTTTATATCATTATTAGCAAAGATTCATTTAACCAACTATGACAAGTAACAAGAACTTAACAAAAAACGAGCCAGTAATCAGGTTGGCTATTCAAAAAAGCGGTCGCCTTTCCGAGGATTCAATCAAACTTTTAAAGGATTGTGGGATAGAATTGCGTAATGTAAAAGACAGATTGAGAACAGAATCTGACAATTTCCCCATCGAAATTTTCTTTTTGCGGGATGATGATATCCCTCAATATGTAGAAGACGGTGTTGCAGACATCGGATTTGTAGGGGAAAATGTACTCTACGAAAAGAATAAAAAAGTAGACATTGTAGAAAAGCTTGGCTTTGGAAAATGTCGCTTAAGTATTGGTATCCATAAATCGGACGAATACAATGATGTACAGTATTTACAAGGTAAAAAAATAGCTACATCTTACCCTGTATTAGTCAACAAATTTTTGCAGGACAATAATGTAAATTGCGAAATTCATGAAATAAGTGGTAGCGTAGAAATTGCCCCAGGAATAGGTCTATCCGATGCTATTGCAGATCTGGTTAGCAGCGGCTCTACCTTATTTATGAATGGATTGAAAGAAGTAGAAACCATTCTGAATTCACAAGCTGTATTAATAAAAAACAATCAGTTAAGCGATGATAAAGTACGCTTATTAAATAAATTATTATTCCGAATTCAGTCTGTAAGAAAGGCAAAGAATAATAAGTATATTTTGCTAAATGCCCCTAATGACAAACTAAACGAAATAGTAGCTTTGTTGCCAGGCATGAAAAGCCCTACTGTTGTTCCATTAGCTACCGAAGGCTGGAGTAGTGTACATAGTGTGCTGAATGAAAATGAATTCTGGGATATTATCGAACAACTAAAAAATGCTGGCGCGCAAGGCATTTTGGTAATCCCTATTGAAAAAATGATTCTGTAATTACTTTAATTTTATTTAGATGAATATAATTAATAATCCTCCCAGATTCTCCTGGTCATCTTTATTGCAAAGACCAGTTTCTGATACCGTTTCCTTACAAAAAACAGTGCGTGAGGCACTGAATGAAGTAAAAGAAAATGGCGATCAGGCTATAGTTGAACTTACGCAGCAATTTGATAAGATATTTTTAAAAGACTTTGAATTTGATGAAATTGAATTGATCAATGCGGAAGCTGATATCCCCTCTGAATTAAAAAAAGCTATCATTCAGGCGGCTGAGAATATCGAAAAATTTCATGCGGCTCAACTTACAAATCCTATAATAATAGAAACGATTCCTGGTGTTCAATGCTGGAGAAAAAATGTAGGCATAGAAAAAGTTGGACTCTATATTCCTGGAGGAACAGCACCATTATTCTCTACCGTATTAATGCTGGGCATACCCGCAAAACTGGCAGGTTGCAAACAAATAGTACTCTGTTCCCCTCCTAATATAGAAGGCAAACTACACCCTGCCATCATATTTGCTGCAAAACTGGTGGGCGTAACACATATATATAAAATAGGGGGCATTCAGGCTATCGCAGCAATGGCTTACGGTACGCGCACAGTGCCTAAAGTGCATAAAATATTTGGGCCTGGCAATCGTTATGTTACCTTTGCTAAACAACTAGTTCAGGAAGAAGGAGTAGCTATAGATATGCCAGCAGGCCCTAGTGAAGTATGCGTATTTGCAGACGATTCGGCCAATCCTGCTTTCGTAGCTGCCGATTTGCTTAGTCAGGCGGAACATGGAATAGACAGTCAGGTATTGCTGGTATCCAACAACGAAGAGCTGGTAAATAATGTAAATACTGAACTGGAGAAACAACTGGAACTATTGCCCCGAAAGGACATTGCAACTCAAGCCCTTCTAAATAGTAAAGCAATAATTATGGAGGACCAGAGAGAAGCTATTCAGCTCATCAATGAATATGCTCCAGAGCACTTAATAATAGCTTGTAAAGATCCAATGGCTATAGGTGATAAAATAATAAATGCAGGTTCTATATTTCTAGGAAATTACTCTCCTGAAAGTGTTGGAGATTATGCCAGTGGCACCAATCATACATTACCTACTAATGGTTATGCAAAAGCCTATAGTGGTGTGAGTGTAGATAGTTTTGTAAAGAAAATTACTTTCCAGAGATTGTCAAAACAAGGACTATTAAATATAGCGAATACTGTAGCATTGATGGCTGAAGCAGAAGGCCTTGATGCACACAAAAATGCAGTAGCAATTCGTGTTAATCACTTAAAAAACAGGAGTTAGGAGATGAGTTTCAATCTAAGTCAACTTATACGAAATAATATTAAGAACCTTACTCCATATTCATCCGCTCGTGATGAGTTTAAAGGTGAAGCTTCTGTCTTTCTGGACGCAAATGAAAATAGCCTGGGATCACCATTAATGAAATGGTATAATCGTTATCCCGATCCATATCAGTGGAAACTTAAAGAGGTTATCAGTACCGTAAAGGGCATTGCATCTCAACATATTTTTCTGGGTAATGGCAGCGACGAATGTATCGATCTATTGTATCGTTGTTTCTGCAATCCCGGCAAGGATAATATCATCATTTGTCCACCCACTTATGGCATGTATGAAGTGAGCGCCAACATCAACGACATCGAAATAAGGAAGGCTCCTTTAATGGATGATTTTCAACTCGATTTAGTCCATCTGGAAACACTTATAGATACCAATACAAAAATCATCTGGATTTGTTCTCCAAATAATCCTACAGGAAATTCCATCAATCACCACGATGTAGAAATGGTGTTGAACAACTTTGATGGATTAGTCGTGGTAGATGAGGCCTACATCAACTTTGCCCGTCAGAAATCATTTGTTGGTTTGTTAACCGATTACCCAAATCTGGTAGTACTTCAAACCTTAAGTAAAGCCTGGGGATTGGCAGCATTAAGATTAGGAATGGCTTTTGCATCCGAAGAAATCATCACTGTGTTAAACAAAGTAAAACCGCCATACAATATCAATCAGGCAACCCAGGATCTGGTACTAAAGGCGCTGGAAGAAGTAGGTCAGGTAAATGATATGATCAAGGAAATAGTGGATATGCGCGATGCGCTGGCTGAAGTATTTGCATCACTTCCTTCCGTTGAAAAAGTGTATCCTTCCGATGCCAACTTTCTGTTGGTTAAAATAAAAGATGTCCGAAAAGTATATCAGTATTTATTAACCAGAGGCATAGTAGTACGCGACAGAAGCAATGTACTACTTTGTGATAATTGTTTAAGAATTACTATTGGAACAGAAAAAGAAAATACGCTTTTAGTAGATGCTTTATTGGAGTTGGAGGGGTAATAAAGTTTAAAGAGTTCAATGGTTTAATAAGTTCAAGAAGTTAATACAAAAAAAGGATGTATTCTTCATTCTATATAATTTGTATTTCCTAAAACATGCAACTAGTAACCAGTAACTTGTAACAAACACTTAAAAGCGTATTGCCTTCCGCCTTTTTACTTTTTGTTTTTTACTTTAAAACGCTTCTGCCTATTACTATTCTTTGCACTTCGCTGGTCCCTTCATATATCTGCGTAATCTTTGCATCGCGCATCATTCGTTCCACATGATATTCCTTTACATAACCATATCCACCATGAATCTGTACGGCTTCGGTAGTAACCCACATTGCAGTTTCGGAAGCGTAAAGTTTAGCCATCGATGCACTCTGTGTATAATCTTTACCTGCATCCTTTTCCATAGCAGCCTTTATACAAAGTAATCTGGCGGCTTCTATTCTGGTAGCCATATCACTCAGCTTAAATTGTATAGCTTGATGATTGAATAATGGTTGTTTAAAAGACTGTCTGTCTTTTGAATATTGCAAAGCTCTTTCATAAGCGCCCGACGCAATTCCAAGTGCTTGAGAAGCTATACCTATACGTCCACCTCCAAGTGTTTTCATAGCCAGTTTAAATCCTTCCCCTTCGTTTCCCAACCTGTTTTGTTTAGGTACTTTTACGTTATTAAAATGGATAGTACAAGTATCACTACCTCTTACACCCATCTTATTTTCTTTTGGAGCAACTTCTACACCTTCAGAGAATCTATCTACAATCAGCCAGTTTAGTCCATTAGCACCTTTTGCTGAATTGCTTTGCGCAATTACCATATATACACTGGCAGTAGAACCATTGGTAATCCAGTTTTTAGTTCCATTCAGTAAATAATAGTCACCCATATCTTCTGCAGTAGTTTTTTGCGCAGTAGCGTCGCTACCAGCTTCAGGCTCACTTAATAGAAATGCTCCTATACATAACTTACCGTCTTTTTTACCTTGCGCTAGTGGTACCAGAAAAGTTTGTTTCTGTTCTTCAGTCCCAAACAATTGTAATCCCATGGTAACAAGACTATTATTTACGCTCATTATCACCCCTACACTAGCATCTACTTTACATATTTCTTCCATTGCCAGTACATAACTTACCGTATCAATACCACATCCTCCATAAGCTGGGTCTATCATCATGCCCATAAAACCAAGGTCTGCCAGCATCATTATCTGATCATTGGGAAATTTTTGCTGCTCATCTCTTTCTATTACTCCTGGTAAACATTCATTAATAGCGAAATCTCTAGCGGCTTGTTTTATCGATAATTGTTCTTCAGTGTACTCAAAATTCATGAAAGTCTCTTTTAATGCAACAAAAATATAGGTCGAATGCATATTTGCTAACGTTTGTTAGCAATATTTATAATTTATTTTTTAATTTCTTTCAGCGTGCCTCAAACGTTTGCGCAATTATTTATAAATCTGATAAAAAAAAGGTAACCTGAAAATTAGCTTAAACCACAACTTTTACTATATCTTTACGCTTTCCATAAACTTTGCCAAAATGAAATTTGAAGCAGTTACCATAAAAGATATCGCTA
>CANFLJ010000067.1 GCA_947447815.1 Chitinophagaceae bacterium
CAAAAATCAATTAATGAGGTGTGGAATAAGCGTCCTCTAATTATCAGCGGACCTTGTAGCGCTGAAACAGAAGAGCAAGTAATTGCTACTGCTCAACGTCTGGCAGCTACTGGTAAAGTAGATATGCTGAGAGCGGGTATCTGGAAACCACGTACTCGTCCAGGTTCATTCGAAGGTATTGGTACCAAGGGTTTACCATGGATGCAAAAAGCAAAGGCATTAACTGGCTTACCTTTTACGGTAGAAGTTGCTACTGGTAAACAAGTAGAAGATGCATTGCACTTTGGTGTAGATGTGTTATGGATTGGTGCAAGAACTACGGTTAATCCATTTAGTGTTCAGGAAGTAGCTGATGCATTGAAAGGCGTTGACATTCCCGTATTGATAAAGAACCCCATTAATCCTGATTTAGAATTGTGGCTTGGTGCTGTAGAGCGTGTTGCGAAAGCGGGTATCGATAGAATTGGTCTTATTCATAGAGGCTTTAGCTCTTATGGAAATACAGAGTACAGAAATGCACCGATGTGGCATCTGGCTATTGAAATGAAAAGAAGAAATCCTGAGTTGATGATCATTAACGATCCTTCTCATATTTCTGGTAACAGAGCGATATTACATGATGTGATGCAGAAGGCAGTGGATCTTGATTTCGATGGATTTATTATTGAAACACATATCGATCCTGATAATGCCTGGAGCGATGCTAAACAACAGGTAACGCCTGAGAGATTAGCAGAAATTCTGGACAGCATTGTTTGGCGTAAAGAAGATGCAACTAATGAAGATTATCATGCTGCATTAGAAAAGTTCCGTCAGCAGATAAATCAACTGGATGATGAGCTTTTACAAATTCTTAGTCAGCGTATAAAAGTGGCTGAGAAAATTGGACAATACAAGAAAGACAACAACATTACTATTCTTCAGACTTCCCGTTGGAATGAAATTCTTCAAAGAGCTGTTGCTAAAGGCGACAAGCTTGGGTTGAGTCAGGAGTTTATTACAAAATATTTAGATGCGGTACACATGGAAAGTATCAACCATCAGAATAAAATTATGAATAGTTAATAATTAACATGGAGAAACAAACGTATAAATTCTCGAATAGCTCAACCGACTTTTATTTTGATGGTAGCATCAACGATTTAAAAGATATAGTTGATCCAAAATATACCATCATCATAACAGATGAGAATATATACAAGGCACATACTGCCAAATTTAAAGGATACAAAACTATTACTATCCCTGCCGGGGAGAAAAATAAGGTTCAGAAAACAGTAGATACTATCATTACAAAAATGATTGGTTTTGAAGCTGACAGAAGATCTTTTATAGTTGGTGTAGGTGGCGGCGTAGTAACCGATATTGCCGGATATGTTGCCAGCATTTATATGCGTGGTATCCGTTTCGGATTTGTGCCTACCTCTTTATTAGGTTTGGTAGATGCAAGTATTGGCGGCAAAAATGGTATTGATGTTGGTGTTTACAAGAATATTGTAGGCTTCACAAAACAACCATCATTTATACTGCACGATTTATCTTTTCTGGATACTTTACCAAAAGCGGAATGGATAAATGGGTTTGCTGAAATCATCAAACACGCTTGTATACAGGACGCTGATTTGTTTAAGGACTTACAGAAAAATGATCTGGAGTTTTACATGAAAAATAAGGAAGCAATATCTGCACTTATTCAATTGAATGCTCAGATTAAACTGAATGTAGTACAACATGATGAGTTTGAAAAAGCAGAACGCCGATTATTGAATTTTGGTCATACCCTTGGGCATGCACTGGAAAATCAATATAAGCTAATGCATGGTCAGGCTGTATCTATCGGAATGGTTTATGCAGGATATATTTCTGAAAAACTATTACGTTTCAAACAAGTACCACAGATAAAAGAAGTACTGGAAAAATATGGTCTTCCTATAGCGCTCGAATTTGATAAACAAAAGGCCTACGATGTTTTGAAAATGGACAAGAAGAGAGATCGTAATGAAATTAATTATATTCTATTAAACAAAATAGGAAAAGCTTCTATTGAGTCTATCACATTATCACAGGTAGAGAAAATTATAGGAGCATTCTAACTAGTTCAAATGGTAGTAGTAACTATTCAACCATCATCTGTAACAGGAAAAATATTTGCGCCTGCATCCAAAAGCTCTATGCAAAGAGCTTGTGCAGCTGCGTTGGTTAGTAAGGGTTCTTCCATCATTCATAATCCAGGTATTTCCAATGATGATAAAGCTGCATTGGATATCATTAAAAACCTTGGAGCAACTGCTACTTTCAATGAGGACATTTTAACTATTGAAAGTAATGGGGTTAACCCAACAAACTCCCCTTCAGCGGATGAGAGTGTCCCTTCCATCAATTGTGGTGAAAGTGGTTTAAGTATCAGAATGTTTACCCCAATTGTTTCCTTAAGTAATCAAAGAATAGCAATCAATGGTTCCGGTAGCCTCACTACCCGTCCTATGGAATTCTTTGATGAAATTCTACCTCAGTTAGGTGTGGATGTTCAATCTAATAATGGCAGACTTCCTTTGTCTGTTCAAGGTCCGTTTATTCCAAAAGATATAGAGATAGATGGCTCCTTAAGTTCACAGTTTCTTACTGGGTTATTAATGGCTTATGCCGCATCCGAAAGTACTGGTACAGCTACTATTAAAGTAAACAATCTAAAGAGTAAACCTTACATCGATCTCACTTTGAAAGTGATGAAAGATTTTGGTTTATTAGTTCCGGAGAATAATAATTACGAAGAATTTATCTTTAAATATCCTTCAACATCTAATTCCCCTTTAGGGGATAGGGGTGGAAATATAACCTATACTGTAGAAGGTGATTGGAGTGGTGCTGCATTCCTATTGGTAGCTGGCGCTATTACTGGTTCTATTACGGTGCAGGGATTAGACGTAAATTCAACACAGGCAGATAAAAAAATACTGGAAGCATTAAAAGATGCTGGGGCAATAATGTCCATTCAGTGTGAGGCTATTGAAATAAGTACTCCTTTATTGGGCCTAAATGCCTTTCAGTTTGATGCTACCGATTGTCCCGACCTGTTTCCTCCATTAGTAGCATTGGCTGCTTATTGTAAAGGAACAACCGTGATAGAAGGGGTAGGCAGACTAGCACACAAAGAAAGTAACCGTGCACTTACTTTGCAGGATGAGTTTGGTAAAATGGGGATAGAAATTACCCTGCAGGACGATTTGATGCTGGTAAAAGGAACTGCTCAGTTACACGGGAATAAAGTACATTCTCACCACGATCATAGAATAGCAATGGCATGTGCTGTTGCAGGACTGAAAGCCGATGGGAATACCATTATAGAAGAAGCAGATGCTATTAATAAATCTTATCCAAACTTTTACGAACATTTGCAGAAGTTAGGAGTAAAATTATCTTAAGTCATGAACGCTTTCGGACGCATATTTCGGGTAAATATTTTTGGTGAATCGCATGGCGAATCTGTCGGTATTAATATCGATGGTATACCAGCTGGATTGCCTTTGTCGGTGGATGATTTTCTGATAGATATTGAACGCAGAAAAGGAGGTACTCAAAAGGGAACTACACCAAGACAGGAATCAGATTTGCCTATTTTTAAAAGTGGTGTATTCAATGGCAAAACCACTGGCGCTCCACTAACTATTTTATTTGAAAATAATAATACCCGCAGTGGCGACTATGCAAAGCAGAGAGACATACCGCGACCTGGGCATGCCGACTTTGTAGCCAACAAAAAGTTTGGTAATAACGAAGACTATCGTGGTGGTGGCCATTTTAGCGGAAGGCTTACGGTTGCGCTTGTTGCAGCTGGAGTGATAGCTAAGAAACTGCTGAATAATATTACTATCGTTTCTGCCATTCTGGAAATAGGAGGGGAAACTGATGTAGAAAAAGGATTACAAAAAGCAATCGATCAAAAGGATTCTATTGGAGGTATTGTGGAATGTAAAGTAAATGGATTGCCTATTGGTTTGGGCGAGCCATTTTTCGATAGTGTTGAAAGCCTTATCAGTCATGCTGTGTTTGCAATACCTGCTGTAAGAGGAATAGAATTTGGTACAGGATTTCAATCGGCAAAGATGTTTGGTGTAAATCATAATGATGCTATTAAAGATGCATCTGGAGCTACCGTTACCAATCATGCAGGTGGTGTAGTGGGCGGTATTACCAATAGCAACGAAATGGTTTTTCGTATTGCCATCAAACCTACTTCTTCTACGCCGAAGGAGCAACAGACTTTTAACTGGGAAACAAATTCTATAGATACTTTTTCTGTAAAAGGTCGTCATGATCTTTGTATTGCACTACGTGTGCCAGTTGTACTGGAAGCTGTAACTGCAATGGTGCTGGCAGATTTGATGTTGCTGGAGCAAAGAATACCAAGAGTACTTTAATTAAGAATTAAAAATTAATAATTAAGAATAAATACAATTCAAAAGCTCCTTTGATAAGCTGTTTTTTTACTTTTTTGTTTTTCACTTTTTACTTTGAAAACATGAATATAATTTATCACGTTACCTCGCAGGCTGAATGGGATACTGCTTTACTAAGTGGACAATATACTGCTCCATCTTTAGCATTGGAAGGCTTTATTCATTGTAGTACCGAACATCAGGTGGCAGGTGTGTTGGAACGATATTTTAAAGAGAAGGAGAATCTGGTAAAGCTAACCATTGATACTGCAAGATTAACCAACCGTTTACAATACGATTTAGCCCCCTCTGTTGGTCAGGATTTTCCACATGTATATGGTACTATCAATTTAGATGCTGTGATTAAAACAGAGCCAATACAAGGAAAGCCAATACAAATTTGATAATTCGACAATTTGAAGATTTGATAATGAAATACAATGAATACATTAACTGAACAGTCGTTTGCAATTTATATTCAGCTTTTAGCATTCAGCGTTCAGCATTTTTACTTTTTATTTTTCACTTTTTACTTTAATACATGCATCAGTTTATCGTTAATGTTTCTATGCAAATCATTCCAGTCGTTTTGGATAAACATCCTTATCTGTGGGTGGATGAAGCTATTGCCGTAATTGAACAATCAGGTGTAAAATATAAGGTCCAGGCTTTTGATACGGTATTAGAAGGTACTTACGATGAAGTAATGCAGGTAATTAAAGATGTGAACGAACGGTTTTATTCCCTTGGTTGTGCCGAGTGGATTAGTCACTTACAAATTCAGGTAAGAAGTGGTGGCGATATCACAGGAGATGAGAAGACGGAGAAGTTTAATTGATTACTTTTAGGTATTTACCAAAAGTCCCCGAAGTATTAACTATTGGGGACTTTTTTTATATTTAAATAATCTTATTTCTTTTCAGCAAGCTTCAGTTCCCAGTTCCAGGCAGTACGCATCATTTCGGTAATGTCGTACTTTATTTCCCAGCCTAGTTCCTTTACGGCTAATTCATTGTTAGCATAGATAGAAATCACATCACCTGCTCTTCGTGGAGATATTTTGTAGTTTAATTTAACCCCAGAGATAGCTTCAAATGTATTGATGGCTTCCAATACCGTAACGCCATTGCCAGAACCTAAATTAAAGATATCGCACTTGCTTTTTTGTTTGTTATTTATCAGGTATTGCAATGCCAGTGTGTGGGCATTTGCTACATCGCATACATGTATATAGTCTCTTACACAGCTACCGTCTCGGGTAGGATAATCAGAACCAAAAACGTTCATTTCAGGCAACTTGCCTATAGCTGTCTGGGTAATAACAGGAACCAGATTCAGCGGTTTACCTAAAGGAAGTTCTCCAATCAATCCTGAAGGATGTGCACCAACAGGGTTGAAGTATCGTAGAAGAATAGCATTTGCATTCTCCGTAAAAGTAAAGTCCTGAATAATTCTTTCCCCCATTTGTTTAGTAGCACCATAAGGCGATTCTGCAGGCTTGGTAGGAGTAGCTTCTGTAACAGGAATATGGTCGGGATTCCCATACACTGTACAAGAAGAGGAGAATACAAAATAAGGTATCTTATACTGCTTTACACACTTCAGTAAATTAATAAGCGAGAACAGATTATTCTCGAAGTATTCGTTGGGTTTAGCTACCGATTCACCTACTGCTTTAAAGGCAGCAAAATGAATAATACCAACTATGTCAGGGTGATTAATAAATAGAGATTCAGTATCGGAAAAGCTTTTTAAATCTTTAGTGTAATTGATTACTTTCTTTCCGGTAATCTTTTCAATACCATCCAGCACATCAATTGTAGAGTTTGAATTGTTATCTACTGAAACAACATCAAATCCATTCTCCATTAAATCAATAATAGTGTGTGAACCTATAAAGCCGCAGCCTCCCGTAACTAATATCTTACTCATATTGAGTGCAATATTAAAACGTTTTGTTGAACGTTTGAAGAATGAAACAAAATATAATAATCGAAATCGGTTACGTAACAGTTTAGTACCCTATTGTCTTTAAACAAGTAGAAGTGCTTTTTAGCCTCGATTTTACTATAAAAGGAATAAGCTTAGATGAATAGCTTTATACCATAATAAAACAAGGCAGCAAGTACTGCGGATACTGGAATAGTAAGTATCCAGGCCCACAATAAATTGATGGTAACACCCCATCTTACGGCACTTAAACGTTTGGTAGCACCTACCCCAATAATAGCACCAGTAATAGTATGGGTAGTAGATACAGGAATACCAAGATGTTCGGTTATGTATAAAGTAATAGCACCTGCAGTATCGGCACTTACCCCTTCCAGAGGAGTGATTTTAGTAATCTTGGTACCCATTGTCTTTACAATCTTCCAACCACCACTTAAGGTACCTAAACCGATACATAAGAAACTGGTAAAAGGAACCCAGTAATAATGAGCCACAAAATCATTGAAAGTAAGAATATTGCCTTTGCTTTTTTCGTAATAGATAATAGCAGCACCTATAATACCCATAACTTTTTGGGCATCATTACCACCATGACCAAGACTTAAAGCTGCAGAAGCTACCAGTTGAAATTTCTTAAACTTGGTTTCAGCCTTATATGGATTTGATTTTTTAAATAAATGGACTATAAGTATGGTAATTACGAAGGCCACAAACATACCAATTAAAGGAGCCGCAAGAATAAACAAGAATGTAGGAACTACTTTAGCATAATTTACTACATCTACCCCATGTTGCGAGAAACCATGAGCATAAGCAATAGCGGCACCCATAAAGCCTCCCAATAAAGTATGAGAAGAACTGGAAGGAATGCCAAACCACCATGTAGTAAGGTTCCAGCAAATAGCGGCAAATAAACCTGCCAGAATTACCTCCAGATTAATAAAGTTTTCATTAACTGATTTAGCGATGGTGTTACCAATTTTAAACTCTCCAATTATATAAGCAGAAATGAAGAATGCAGCAAAATTGAAAAAGGCTGCCCATACTACTGCCTGAAAAGGGGTAAGTACTTTTGTAGAGACAATATTTGCGATTGAATTTGCAGCATCGTGAAATCCATTGATATAATCGAAAATAAAGGCAAGTGCAATTATCAGAATCAAGATTGGCGTCATAAAAAATCAGAATAGATGAAGTAATAAAAGAATGATTTCTTTTAATTAAGCATATTTAATGATGATAGATTCTATCACATTAGCGGCATCTTCGCATCTGTCAGTTGCATTTTCCATTACCTGATAGATTTCTCTTTTCTTGATTACTTCTTTGAAATCATTCTCATGCTGGAAAAGCATTTCAATACTCATATCAAAAACGTCATCAGCCTGGTTTTCAAGACTATTTACACGTACCATTGCTTCGGTCATTTTGCGAAGTTCTTTCATATCGCGTAAACAATATACAATACCTTTTATCTCATGACATCCCTGATCTATCAAATCGGCTAATTTCTTAATACCTGTGTCATTAGGATTGATATTATAAAATATCATCTTTTTTGCAGAAGAGAAAATATAATCTGCAATATCATCCAGAGAAGTAGCCAGATAGTGAATGTCTTCTCTGTCGAATGGGGTAATAAAGTTTCTGCTTAGTTCGGTGAAAATTTTATGGGTCTGATCGTCATTCTTATGCTCAAAATCCTCAATTTGTTTAGCTATAAAGTTTCTTTTATCAGAATCGGGTTCTGCAACCATTGCTTTCAGAAGCCTTCCCATTTCTTCTAAATTATCAGCTACTTGTTCGAATAGTTCATAAAATACTTTGTTTTTTGGCATGAACAATCTTCCGAAGTTATTTAAACCCATAATAAATATAGTTTTTGAACCTGCAAATGTAGTTGCTGCAATAGAGAAAGGAAATCTGCTAAAAGAATTAATATTAAATTAATATTGGATAATGCTCTCCAGTGTG
Source organism: Chitinophagaceae bacterium (assembly GCA_947447815.1). Lineage (GTDB taxonomy): Bacteria > Bacteroidota > Bacteroidia > Chitinophagales > Chitinophagaceae > CANFLJ01. Next base: position 8,361 of record CANFLJ010000067.1, read on the forward strand.
TGGGAAATAAAAAGAGTCAGATAAACTAACATCTGACTCTTTTGGCGGAGAGAGAGGGATTCGAACCCCCGGACCTGTTACAGTCAACAGTTTTCAAGACTGCCGCAATCGACCACTCTGCCATCTCTCCAGGTGCAAAATAATGGTCTGAAAGCTACTCTCCCAAATAAATTTATGCAAAAACGAAAAAAATATTTATTTACATGTCTTCCAGTATCTTTTTATAGCTGGTAATGATCCCTTTAATGAGTGAGGAAGAG
>CANFLJ010000068.1 GCA_947447815.1 Chitinophagaceae bacterium
GAGAAGACAGGGTTCTGGATAGAAGAGTTTACAACCCCTTATTATGTTCTATTGGATGCAGGTATGGAAATGACTATCGCATCGCCTAATGGAGGTCAGCCTCCTGTAGATCCTAAGAGCGAGGTTGCTGATGCACAAACCAGTTCAACCAAGCGTTTCTATGGAGATAACGAACTCATTGACAAAGTGGCAAACACTATTAAACTAATTACTCTAAAATCAATTGACTTTGATGCAGTGTTTTATCCAGGTGGTCATGGGCCAATGTGGGATCTTGCTAATGATCCTTCTTCTATTGCATTGATTGAATCTTTTTACAAAGAGGATAAGCCTATAGCATTTGTTTGTCATGCACCCGCTACATTAGTGAACGTAAAATTGCCTGACGGAGAACCACTCGTAAAAGGGAAAGAGCTTACTGCTTTTTCTAATGCCGAAGAAGATGCAGTAAAGCTGACTTCTGTAGTGCCGTTTTCTCTCGAGGATAAGCTGAAGGAACTGGGAGCACATTATTCTAAAGGAAGTGATTGGGCTGCTTATGCAAAAAGAGATGGCCTTTTAATTACAGGTCAGAATCCTGCATCTTCAGAGGCTGTTGCTAAACTATTATTAGAGGCGTTAGCGGTAAAAAAGGAATGATTTGAAATCAGTGAATCATGTAAGTAATTGTTACCATAGTATAACAGTACAACTTATAGTGGTATTCACCTTTGCAAAGAATTTATAAAATAAATATTATGAAAAAAGTAATAGTAGTTGCAGGCGTATTAATTGTAACATTTTTCTTCACTGGTTGTGAAGGACCCTATGTGGCAAGTGAGCCAGTTTATACGGAAGGCATTCGTCCTGCTCAGCCAAGTTCAAGCCATATATGGATTGACGGTGATTGGTATTATAATCGTCAATTACACAATTATAACAGAAGGCAAGGTCATTGGGATATGCCAAGACCTGGACATTCTTTTCAACAAGGTCATTGGGAATCCAATAAAAAGGGGCATCATTGGATAGGTGGAAAATGGAACTAACCTATTGATGTTTATTAATAAAAATCACCTCATTAAATTATAAGTATGAAACAAATATTCAAGCCAGTACTAGCTACTGCTACTATTTTATTTTTCTTTTTACTTTCTTCTTGCAATAATAAGTCCGCATTAAAGTTGGAAAATGAAGCCTTGAAGTCGGAGGCGGCTGCACAGAATATAGCCAATCAAATGATTGCTAAGAATCTAATAACTTTTGACACACTGGATTTTACTGTATTTAGTAATCAGGATTGGCTACGTCTTCATGAAAGCCATGCTGCAGACATAAAAGTAAACTGGCCTGATGGTCATTTTACAAAAGGAATAGAGCGACATATTGCTGATTTAAAAGCCATGTTTGTTTATGCACCCAATACACGTATTAAAGAACATCCCATTCGTTTTGGATCCGGAAATATGACCTGTGTTACAGGCATAATGACTGGTACTTTTTCTGCGCCAATGCCTGTAGGTGCTGGTAACTTTATACAGCCTACCGGCAAAACATTTTCATTACCTATGTGCACCGTTGGTATTTGGGATAAGGGAGTAATGATAGAGGAATATTTATTCTGGGATAACCAGACTTACATGAATCAAATTGGATTAGGTAAATAAAATTAATAAATAAAATTATGGAAAAGACAAAAGCATTAAATGCAACCAAGTGGTCTGTAGATCAGGCGCATAGTACAATCGAATTTAAAATAAGACATCTGATGATATCTCATATCAAGGGTTCTTTTAAAACATTCGATGCCAGTATTTATACTACTGGAAAAGATTTTTCTACCGCAGAAATTGATTTGTGGATCGATGTTGCTTCTATTAATACTGGCGATGTGACCAGAGATCATCATCTAATTAGTAGCGACTTCTTTGATATAGAAAATCACAAACAAATTTCGTTTACTTCTACTACCATCAGCAAACCTGATGCTGATGGTAATCATGAATTGTGGGGCGAACTGACCATGAGAGGAATTACCCAGAATGCAAAAATGAATGTGCAATATGGTGGTCTAATTAAAGACCCATGGGGCAATGAAAGAGCTGGTTTTACTGTGACCGGAATCATTAAAAGAAGCGATTGGGGAATTATTTTCAATTCTACGCTGGAGGCAGGAGGTATGATGCTGGGAGATGATGTGAATATTACCTGTGATATTGAGCTTGTGAATTCAGGTTCAAAATAAAGGTTGTTTTGTGCAATATTAATAAATATCCAAAATCAATCTCACCTTATAATGATGTTGAATTTGATAAGAACTCTGGAGTAATACTTCAGAGTTTTTTTATGCTTGATGGAGTTTGAGCAGTACAACTTTTCTAACATTAATAACTGATTTCTATTATTCATTATGTAATGTAGGAATTATATAACTAATACCCTTCATTGTGTAACATTTGGTTCTTGATGGTAGGTCAACTTTGCATTTATTAAAAAAAAATAATGCAAAAACAATTTATTATGAAAAAAAGTATACAATTTACTTTAGCTATTTTCTCCATGTTATTGATAACAAAAACAAATTTCGGTCAGGCTCCTAATTTAGGTACGGCTGCAAACTTTGTATTATTTACAACTGTTGGAGCTGTAACTAATACTAGTATTTCCCAACTTTCAGGCAATGTAGGTACCAACAGTGGTTCCAGTACAGGCTTCGGTAATGTGAATGGGGTTATGCATGATAACGATGGAGCCAGTGGACAAGCTGGCACTGATTTATTAATTGCTTATGCTAGTTTAAATACTGCTATACCTGGTTTCTTTCCTGCTTCTTTATTGGGAAATGGAGATACTCTTATTCCTGGAGTATATCATATAGCTAGTGTGGCTACATTAAATGGAGTTCTTTATTTAAATGCCAAAGGAAATGCTAATGCAGTATTTATTATACAAATTCAAGGGGCATTTTCTACAGCTGCTTCTTCAAAAGTTAAATTAATTAATGGAGCACAAGCATGTAATGTTTACTGGAAAGTAGAAGGGCTAATAAGTATGGCACCAGCTACTTATATGAGTGGAACTATTGTAGCCAATAACGGAGCTATTAACATGACAACTAATGATACGCTGCAAGGTAGAGCACTTTCAATTTCAGGTGCTGTAACTTCTGATCAGGTATTGGCTTTTCTACCAACTGGTTGTGGTATGCCATTACTTACTGGTCCAACTTTTCCTATATTAGGCTCCACTATTTATTATGGGTTGTTTTCTTCTAATGGTCCTGTCAATAATACTGGTGTAAGCAATGTGACTGGGAGTGTAGGAACGAATGTTGGATTGACGGTTGGTTTTGATTCTGCTAAAGTGTCATGCAAAATACATCCTATTTCGGATACTTCTACTGCAAAATGTGCAGCTGATTTACTCAATCTTTATAACTATTTAAATGTCCTACCTTACGATATTGAATTGTTATATCCTGCTCAGTTTGGCAGAAGTCTGGTTCTTACTCCTAATACTTATATTTTAAAAGGAGCAACTACATTTACAGATACACTTTATTTAAATGCTGTAGGTAATCCAAATGCAGTATTTATAATTAAGATCAATGGGGCATTATCTACCAGCACATATAGTAAAGTGTTATTGATCAATGGAGCTCAAGGTAAAAATGTTTTCTGGAAAATAGAAGGTGCAGTTGACATCAGTGATTACTCAGTATTTGTTGGTACAATTGTTGCTAATAATGGAGCAATTAATTTAGGGATAGGGGTGCAGTTAAATGGTCAGGCGTTTACTACTACTGGCGCGCTAACTACTGCTGCTGTTAATGTTGTTATGCCAGTTACGGTGTGTGAAGGCCTTCCTGTTAATTGGTTGTATGTAAGAGCACTTGCTGCTAATAATAGTGTGCAGGTTCAATGGGCTACATCAACAGAAATTAATAATAAATATTATAGTGTTCAGAAGAGTAATGATGGTAAATTGTTTAAAACTATTAGTACTGTAAGTATTCCGGATAATACCTTATATGGTGAACACTTTTATTCTTATAATGATAAGAGCCCTAATAATATTAATTACTATCGAATTGCACAAACAGATTTTGATGGATCTATTAGTTATTCTACTGTAGTTAGCATTAAAATGAATGCCGATTTAAAAGTAGCTCAGTATGTACAAAGAAGCAATATTGTTGTCACTGTTACTGGAGCTAATGCTGAGTTGGCTAATATAAAATTGACCAGTACGGATGGACGTTTGATTTCTATTAATAAGGTATTGCTCAATACAGGTTACAATCAGTTTAAAATAAATAAACCATCAAGACCTGGGTTATACATTTTAACTGTAGAAAGTATGGGGCAGCAATTATATGGTGGTAAAGTAATGGTTTTGTAAATTCAGTATTTCTATAATTGTTCATCATGTTCTTATAGTGAAAACTATAATTCATGATGAACATTGTTTTCTCTTTGTAATGCTTATTAATAGGATAAGTTTCCCATTTTGCTTCAAATTCGTATTGTAAATAAGTTTTTTAATTGTTTGGAGCTTATTGGACTACTTTCACGGGATTCCAACGAATTAATAAATATACGGCAATTCGTTAAAGCACATTATATAGATAAAAGTAGTCTTCTAGATTTCTTCCCTTATAACGTACATATCATTTTAGTTAATAATTTTATATATGGAGAATAATTTTGAAATAGAAAAAGGAATTGGGCATATTACTGTTGAGATTATAGAATACATACCCAATTCTGTGGTTATCAAAACCATTTTAAAGAAGTCCACTGGGAACATAAGCGTGATGTCGTTTGATAGTGGTGAGGGCCTTACCGAAAAGACGACTCCATTTGATACATTTGCCCAGATAATAGAAGGAAAAGCAGAGATCGTTATTAATGGTGTATCACGAGTATTAGTAACAGGTGAATCAATTGTTATTCCTGCATTTCAAAGGAATTTAATTAAACCCAATGGTCGCTTTAAAATGATTCAGACGGTTATTAAAAGTGGGTATGAATTATAATTATATTTCTGATTAACACATTAATTTAGTTGTAGATTTATTTGAACATCATTTCTACAGTAAATATATTTTACAATGCCTGATTTGTTTTATATAACAAATCAGGCATTGTTGTTTTAAATATTATCACTAAACGGACTAATTAATTTAGAATCTGTGAATGATGCAACTTATAGTTATAGTTATGTAATAAATGCTTCAATGTTACAAACCAACTTTGCACTGTTGTAAAAATTCATTTACAACTTAATATTTAATTATATGTCAGATACAGTAACGCCAATTAAACACGAGCAAGTGAAAGTTTCTTCTAATGAAAATCATGGAGGAGTAGAGAATCACAAAAAGGCTGCACATCATCATGAGGAAGCAGCCAAATTTCATCATGAAGCTGCAAAGCAACATGAAGCAGGCAATCATGAGAAGGCAGCTCATGCAACGATTAAAGCTCAGGGTCATCATGCTCTTGCAACCGAGCACCAGGTTCTGGATGTAAAACATCATGCAATAAAGGGTTAATCCGTTTTTGAAATCTGTCTCTATAAAAACAATAAAACGCGTCTTGATTTTTCAAGGCGCGTTTTTATTTTATAATACACCTCGCCATTATATATAAATGTAGTGATGCAGTATAGCAAATCTGTAAATGTTGTAAGTTTTCCCTTCCATACTGTAACATTCATTTCGCATACCCTGGTCAACTTTGCGCCTTCAAAAAAACAATTTATGAAAAAGCTTGAAAACAAGACCGTTTTTATTACAGGAGGATTGTCGGGAATAGGTAAAGCATGCGCAATTGCAGCTGCTAACGAAGGTGCTGCAATAGTCATTGCTGACAGAGAAAGAGGGGAGAATATCAAAACAATGGAGGAGATAAAAGCTATACAGCCCAAAGCCCTATTTGTAGAATGTAATGTATCGATATATACAGAGGTAAAGAAGGCAATAGATGTAACTATAGATACATTTGGATCGATAGATGTAGCGCTGAATAATGCAGGTATTGGTGGTAAAGCAGGAAGGATTAGCGATATGGAGGAAAGGGACTGGTTGAGCGTTATTAATATTGATTTAACGGGTGTGTTTTACTGTATGAAACAAGAGCTTATTCATATGATTCTTCAGCAGAGTGGCGTGATAGTAAATATGTCGTCGATCTCGGGCAAAGTAGGGTATGCTAAATCGGCACATTATGTAGCGGCAAAACATGGGTTAGTCGGATTAACTAAAGCCGCTGCCTTGGAATATGCAACCGATGGAATAAGGGTTAATGTGATATGTCCCGGTTTTATAGATACCCCTTTACTTACCAAGCTTGATTTAAATAATAACCCTGATAGAAAGAAAGTAATTATTGATAAACATCCTATGAATAGATTAGGTTCTGCAGAGGAGATTGCTAAAGGCTTTATTTTCTTAGCTACTGACGATAGCTCTTTTGTAACAGGTGCCGCATTGAATATTGATGGGGGCTTTTTAGCACAATAACATTATAAAAACGATAATATGAATAATACGGAAATTACTGTTGGGGAATATTTATTACTCCGACTTAAAGAGATTGGTGTAGATCATTTATTTGGTGTTCCCGGCGATTTTGTCATGGGCTTTTTTAATCAGTTGATGAAGAGCGATATCAAATATATAGGCACCTGCAATGAGTTGAATGCAGCCTATGCTGCTGATGGCTATGCAAGAATAAAGGGGATTGGTGCTTTTGCATCCACTTTTGGTGTAGGCGAATTGAGCGCTATAAATGGGGTGGCTGGCTCCTTTGCCGAAAGAGTGCCTGTGGTGGTTATTACTGGTTCGCCTGCTACTATCAACTTTCGTACGCGCCCATTATTGCATCACACATTGGGAGATTATCAGATACCTTTAAAGATGTACGAGAAAATTACCGTAGCTACTACACAGTTAGATAATGTAGAAACTGCTCCTGCTGAAATAGACAGGGTATTGCTGGCTTGTTTAAAACATCAGCAACCTGTATATATTAGCATTCCATCGGATGTGGTTTGGATGAAATGTAGCCGGCCTGTTTCCTTACATATTCCTGCACATCCTACCAGTGATAAAGAATCGCTGGAAGAAGCGATTAACGAAACAGTGATACTATTAGAGCAGTCTAAGTTGCCCATTATTATTGGGGATGTAGAACTGATAAGATATAAACTTCAGAACGACTTTGCTGCGTTGCTGGATAAAACTGGATACCCTTATGTTACTATGATGTTGGGTAAGACTATTCTCTCTGAACATCATCCACAATTTATTGGACTATTCGAAGGCAATAGAAGCAGAGAATATGTTTCTGAAAGAGTGGAGTCTGCCGACTGTATTTTAAAGCTTGGTGCATTGATGACTGATTTTAATACAGGAGGATTTACATCCAACCTGGATGAGTCGAAAATGATTAGTGCCAACATAGGCTTTGTAAAAGTAAAACACCATTATTTCGAGAACGTACACTTGCACGATTTTATAGTAGGGCTCACTGATAGGCTTACTTTTCGAGATGCTTCCACTTTGAATATTCAGAGTGCTGCTGCCACCTGTGTACATCGTATTACGGATCCCTTTTTAGTGGATGCAAATAAAGCGCTTACTATCAAAAGATTCTTCGATAGAATGAGTCACTTTATTCAGAACAATTCTATTGTGGTAGCAGAAACTGGGGTGTCTTTATTTAGTGCAGCCGAGATGCTGATGCCGGATGGCGTTTCGTTTATTGGACAAACCTTTTATGGTTCTATTGGATACACTGTTGGTGCTACCCTTGGTGCTGGAATTGCAGCTACAGACCGGCCTGTTGTTCTCTTTGTGGGCGATGGTGCCTTTCAGGTTACCTGCCAGGATCTTTCTACCATGATTCGCAATCATATTAAACCCGTCATCTTTTTATTAAACAACGATGGCTATACAATAGAACGCGTAATCTGCGATCATCCTTACAATGATATTCAACCTTGGCATTACCATAAACTGGTAGAAGTATTTGGGGGTGGTGTCGCCTTCGACGTGCGTACAGAAGGAGAACTGGAAGATGCATTAGTAAAGGCTGGTAAAGCAGAAACCTTGGTATTTATAGAAATTCATACCGATAGAATGGATTGTCCTCCTTCACTTAGAAGTGCTGGTAAATCGATGGCGAAAATTAATAAACTGGATTAATATGAAAGCACTTGTATATCATAGCCCTGATAATATTTCATTGGAAAATGTACCAGTGCCGGTATTATTATTATCAACAGACGCTATAGTCAAAATTTCTACAACCACTATTTGTGGCACCGATTTACATATCCTAAAAGGGGATGTGCCTACTATTAAGAATGGTCGTGTGCTTGGGCACGAAGGGGTTGGAGTAGTAGAAGAAGTAGGCAATGAAGTAACAGGGTTTAAGAAAGGAGATAAAGTATTAATCTCCTTGATTACTTCTTGCGGACGATGTAGCTTTTGTAAAAAAGGAATGTACTCTCATTGCAAGAATGGAGGTTGGATGTTGGGTAATAGTATCGATGGTACGCAGGCTGAATATGTAAGAATTCCTTTTGCTGATAATGGCTTGTACTTACTTCCTCC
>CANFLJ010000069.1 GCA_947447815.1 Chitinophagaceae bacterium
AGAGCAGAGGCGTTGAAAAATTCGCCAGTAAAAGATGACACTTTCTTTAAAGTGCCGAAAGTAATAAAGAAATAATCGCTAAAACTTAGCTATATGTCGGCATTAATTACGTTGGATAACATACAGAAAAGCTACTTCATGGGCGGTGAGGCACTGAAAGTATTGAAGGGCATTTCGCTGGAAATACATAAGAACGAATATGTAGCCCTGATGGGACCATCGGGTAGTGGAAAGAGCACGCTGATGAATATTCTGGGCTGTCTGGATTCGCCTACCGGGGGTAAGTACATACTGAATGGTAAAGATGTAAGTGGTATGCCCGATGATGATCTTGCTACGGTAAGAAACAAAGAAATAGGATTTGTATTTCAGCAGTTTAATCTGTTGCCTCGTTTGAATGCTGCCGAAAATGTTGCATTGCCATTAGTATATGCGGGAGTAGGTAAGAAAGAACGTAATGAAAGAGCAGAAGAAGCATTGAGGAAGGTAGGATTGCAGGATAGAAGTCACCACAAATCAAACGAGCTGAGTGGAGGACAGATACAGCGTGTGGCTATTGCAAGAGCGCTGGTAAACAACCCCTCCATATTGCTGGCGGATGAACCTACGGGAAATCTGGATAGTAAAACATCGATAGAGGTGATGGAGATATTTAGCAAGCTACATGATGCCGGTAATACGGTGATACTGGTAACCCATGAAGAAGATATAGCACGCTATGCAAAAAGAATCATTCGTCTGAGAGACGGTCACATAGAAAGCGATAACAACAACTAGATGTCATTTAAAATTTACACTAAGACCGGTGATGCCGGCAACACTTCCCTTATTGGTGGAACTAAGGTACCTAAGAGTCATATACGGATAGAAAGCTATGGTACAGTGGATGAACTGAATAGCTATATAGGATTGGTGGCCGATAGTTTTGCAGATGCTCATACCATTACTTTACTTAGAGAAGTGCAGGATAGACTATTTACAGTGGGCGCCTCGCTTGCCTGTGATCCAGATAAAGAAACGTCCATGAAAATTCCCGACCTGAAAGAAGAAGATATTGTACTACTGGAATTGGAGATAGACAAGATGAACGAAGTGCTACCCGAAATGAAAAGCTTTATAGTACCGGGAGGTAGTATAGCGGTTTCTAATGCCCATATTGCCCGTTGCGTATGCAGAAGAGCAGAGCGTAATGTAGTATTGCTTTATCATCAGGATACCTTTGTAGAACCATTGGTGATAAAATACCTGAACCGCCTGAGCGACTATCTTTTTGTGCTGGCAAGATATATTGGTCATCAACAAAGGGTAGAAGAAATTCCTTGGAAAGCGAGGGTTTAATTAGCTAATTCGATAATGTGCTAATGTGCTAATGAATACTTTTCAAAGTAAAAAGAAAGACAAATACAAGGCAAGGAGGCAATAGGCAAAGAGGCAATAGTAAATACAAATACAAGGAATTAAGAATTCAATACAGAGTAATTCTATTTGGAATATTTCGGGTTTGATAACAGGTATTAAACTATTGAACTTATTAAACCTTTTGAACTGCTTAAACATTTTACCATGATTGATCAGAAACTGGCTTTAACCAACGAGCAGACATCTCCTTTGTTCAGGATAATGTGGTTGCACAATCCTAAGGAACCACACCGACGTCAGTTTGATAATAATATATCTGCTTTTCATATTGGTAATGGCTATGTATTATCAGTTGCACACAACCTACGTTCGGAAGCAGTACTGATAAAATCAATCCCTGAAAACATCTATCAGCAGGAACTATTGCCCTTGCTGAATCCGATGCAGGCGCAATTATTTAATCAATGTTATCTGCTGGATCCTGCTACACAAAAAAGATATATCAACATCGTTAATCAACCGGATGTACAAACGATTGCCAACACGATAAAGAGCATTCCTTTTGATACCCGCTGGGTAACTTTTACAGAAAGGGAAATCTGTACGCCCTACCTGATAGCACAGTTTAAAGAGCCACTATTTTATGGTAGTCAGCAATTAACCAGTCTGTTTGACCATACCACGTATCTGCAGGAAGCACCACTAAACAGACATACTTTTTTGATAGAACTAAAGCTGGTAGAAGCTTTTTATTCCGCTGATATAGCCCTGTATAAGATAGTGAATACCAATCAGGAAGTGATAGATGCATTACCTGCTTTAGGAGTTAATTATGATGTACTGGATGATGATCAGACCAATTACTATTGTCTGCAAAGCAGTCCGGGAGGATTCCTAGGTAGATTGTTTAATAAAGCACAGATAGAAGGCTTCCTGGATCATCATGGCAACTTTGATGATCGTTTTGGCGGTAATTATATTTTCGAAGGATTAAGATATCTTATCAAAGGGTACTTCCGTTTTGGTTCATCTGGCGCCCCTTATGTATTCTTTGATAAAGAAAGCAATGAGTATAAAGTAAATGCAGTACAGAGTGAGGCTTGTCCTATTCAGTTGTCCATCAATAATAACCGAGAAGGAAATTTTCAATATGTAAATGCATTAGCCTCGCCGTTGAGTATTATTAAAGAAAGACTGGAGGAAATTATAGGAGACAGGAGTAAGTAGAAATACAGTTGCTGGTTACCAGATACCGGTAACCAGCAACTTGTAACAAAAGTTATCGTACTATTTCCAGCCAGCCAGAATATACAGGTTGATTATCATGTAGATTTATATAGTAATAATAGGTGGCTATGGGTAATGTAGTACCGTTTACTTTGCCATCCCAGCTGGTAAAATTGCCCGAAGCCTTATAAATCATTGTTCCTCCACGATTAAAAATCATCACCTCTGCTTTTGGATAATAAGATAGGTTTCCAATATTCCAGTAATCATTTATACCATCATCATTTGGAGAAAAGGCATTAGGAATGTGTAATTTTTTATACACTTTTACAAACACGCTATCCATTGCAACCCCACAGTTATGCGAAGAGGTAGCTACTAAGTAATAGGTTGTACTATTGTTGGGATATACGGTTGGCGTAAGGGTATTATTGTCCCTGATAAAAGTATTGGGATTCCAGTAATAAAAAATATCTGATCCGGTTACAGAACCACTTAATACCACCGATTGACCATCATTTATCGGGCGGACAAGAGAGACATAAGCCGTTGGTGCTTTCCAGACATTTATCTGTACGCGGGTAGAATCAAAACATAGTCCATTACTTACCAGCAAAGTATACAGAATAGAATCCAGAGGAGTAATAGAAATAATAGAATCTGTGTTGTGATTATTTAGATAAATATTGGGTTTCCATAAAAAACTTGCACCACCATTACCTTTTAGCAGGATACTATCACCTGCACAGATGCCCGTATCTGCAATGGCGGTAGCATGTGGAATCTGATTAACCTGTAAATGAAAAGAATCGGTAGAGATGCAACCAACTTTGGATACTATTCTGGCACGATACCATCCTGAATCTTTGTAAGCAACATTCTTCAAGGTAAATACCGGCATAAAATTATAGAAGAAAGAGGGACCTATCCATTGATAATTATTGGCGGAATTGGCTTTTATCTGTACAGTATCGCCAAAGCAAACAGATTGCTGATGTACGATATTAGCAAGCGGCAGTGGTCCTTTATTTACAATAATGGTATCGGAATTGATTCTGCAATCGTTGATATTGATCGAACTTCCTTCGGCAACCGTCAATCGATACATGTAATATCCTACTGGGGTAGATTGCAGAGAATAGCTATTAGTGATGGCGCCGGCAATATCTTTCCAGTGTTTGCCAGTGTCGGTACTTACCTGCCATTGATAGAATACATTACTAAATCCTGCGGAAGCACTGCCACTAAAAGTGTAGTGTGATGTATCATCAGCACAGGTATTGATTATATTATATCCAGAAGCGCTTGTAGCAGTAACCTTGGGTCCGCAGGGGCGAAATGTGATGTCGTCAATCACCAGATCATTACCAATACCACCAGGCGCATTGTTGCGCATACGCAAAACAATTTTGGTGCTATTGGCGGGAGCGGTAAAAAAGAAACCATATTGGTTCCATACAGGACCAGCGGTGGTGGGTACATCGCCGGTTTGATATTGTTGTATGATTGCACCAGCAGTAGTTTCGATACTAAAAGTGATATCAGGATGAATTGCATTAGGGTCTATTACCAGGTTTAATAACCATGCAGCAAATTCGTAGGTAACACCATTACATAAGCCTTGTAAGGTATCTACAAAAAAATCGCCGGGATTGTAAGAAGCATTTACAATCATCATATTGCCATTTACATCATTGGGCGTATGATCGTTAGAAATAGTCCACCATGCACCACCATAACAACTAGGGCTGCTGCTGGCAATTGTATATTGACCATCGTTGGGACAGGAGGAGGTAAGATAAGTATAGTCTGTTTTAAATCCGGCGATATTGCCAGGGGATGTACTGCCTGTACCAAAAGTGATATTCACCACAGGGTCGCCCAAACTACCTGTACATAGCTGTGCATTTACATTCAGACTTTCTATAATCAACAGAAAGGTAAAAATAAAACGAAGAAAAGGCATTAATATAGGCGATGAATAGGACAAATTGTTGTATTAAATCAATCGTATTTTTTTATGACAGCGCAAATGTAAATACTCTTCGTGCTGTATGGGTTAATAACTTGATGAACTGTAAAAGAATACCTATAAATGATAAAGTTATCTGCAATATTTGAATAGATATAATTCCATATTGTAAAGAAGTTTTTTGTCCATAAATTAAAATGAAAAGTTAACACCAAGTTATCCATTATTAAATTGAGGTAAATACCCTTACTTTGGGCATCATAAACTGGGTTTTTAATATCAAATCAATAAAAACAATGCGCACAAAGTTATTCTGGTTAGGAGCCTTACTATTTGCAATTACTTTAAATTCCTGTGTTAAAAAAACATTTAATGCAGAAGTAGTAATTCCTGCTACCGACACACTTAATATTACCGCTTCTGTATACGGTAGAATAATAGATGAGGCTGGTATACCTGTAGCCGGAGCTACTGTAAAAAGCCCTACAGCAAACACTACTACCAATATTAATGGAGAGTTTTCTTTCTCTGATATTCCATTAAATGACTATGCAGCATATGTTACTGCGAGTCATTCTGGCTATTTTTCTGGAGCAAGAACATTTATAGCTCGTCAGGGACAAAGCCATTATATCGAAATTCAGTTGATGAAGAAGAATGTAGTGGGAATTCTAAACAGTGTAACTGGTGGAACAATTAATCTTACCAGTGGTGTATCGCTCAATTTACCTTCAAATGCTGTAAAGAATGAAGCTACCGGAACTAAATATACTGGCGATATTCATGTAGCAATTACCTGGATAGATCCTACCAATACCAATGGAGGAAGAAAAATACCAGGAGCACTTCGTGGTTTTAATGCTAAAAATCTGGAAATGGGTCTGGAAAGTTATGGTATGATTGGTGTATCACTTACTGGAAATAACGGAGAAGCATTACAACTTGATACCAATAAAAACGCAACACTTACTTTCCCTATTAATACTACCATTCAACAAAATGCACCTGCCTCTAAAATTGATTTATGGAGCTTTGATGAAACTACCGGTTTCTGGAAACAAGAAGGTACAGCCGTAAGAAGCGGTAGTAATTTTGTAGCTAGCGTATCCCATTTTTCTTTCTGGAATTGTGATGCTCCTTATGCGGGTGTTCGTTTTTCAGTAACGGTTAGAGATACCAAGAACAGTCCATTAAAACAAACGCTGGTAAGAATAAAAAGAGTGTATACTAATACTTATGGATATGGATTTACAGATACTTCGGGTGTTGTATCTGGTTTAGTTCCAACTAACGAACCATTAGTAGTAGAAGTGATGGGTACAGGTTCTTGTGCGCAGACAATTCTTTTCAGTGGCAATGTTGGTCCATACAGTAGTACAACAGCAGATGCTGGAGTTGTATATGTAAATAACACAGGAAGTTATGGTACTGCCGTTATTGCTGGTAAGGCAGTAAATTGTTCTGGTGTTGGTATCAGCAGTGGTTTTATCTATTTCAATTTAAGAGGGCTTAGTTATCAAACGGCTATTACCAATGGAAATTATTCTGTTAGTATTCCAATGTGTACCAGCTCTGATACCATTAGCTACTATGTATTAAACATGTCAGATAATACTATTGGTCGCTGGAATAATGCCGTTGTTTATACGGGAACAAATAATTTTAGTCCTATAAAAGTATGTAATTCAGGTACCAGTGTTCCTTATCAAAGATTTATTTATTACTATATCGATTCTGTTTCTACTGCCTCGGTAGATAGCTTGACTTCTGCACCAGATTCTACCAGTGGATATGCTGTTACAAATGTACTTCCTTCTTTTACTTCTATCTATGGTTATAGAAATGCAAGTAATAATATCAGCTTTACTTTCCCTGGAATAAATAATGGTTCTTACAACATAGATAACCTGTATATCAACTTCCCTTACCTAAAGGTGAATACAATAACCAAAACAAACGTTTCGGTGAATGTAACCAACTATAGTAGTGCAATTGGAGGATTTATCAGCGGATCTTTCTCTGGTACTTTCTTCTCTGATACTCTACATGTTATCAATGGAGTATTTCAGGTGCGAAGAGATTATTAAAACACCTTGTTTATAATATTGAAAAGAGGTTGTATCGAAAGATACAACCTCTTTTTATTGGTTCAATACCCAATTTTAAATCTGTTTATTCTTTTAATAATTTACTGCATATTGTTGATCCTGTAGAAGAGGTTACTTTCAAAATATAAGTTCCTTTTGATAGCGAATTAACTGATAGTTGCTCCATCTGGCTGGAATCATTTAGTGTAATGCTTTTTACTACTCTACCGGTTCCTAATTCAACTATATCTATCTGTTTTATATTTTCTGTTCCTTTAATAGTAATATTATTAAATGCAGGATTAGGATAAATAGCTACATTAAAATTACGATTTTCTTTTTCTATCATACTGATATTGCTATATAATCTAGCACCATCTTTATTTACTGCGGCTATTCTATAATAAACTCTATCAGCATTTACAGAAGCAACTGTTTCATCTATATATGTATAATTGCTAATTTGTAATGCCTCGGTTGTTCCTATAAGTTGAAAATCGGATCCTGTAGTGCTTATGTAAATTTCGTAGTTATCTATTGCTGTTTCATTTTCAACAGACCATTTACAATTTGTAAAAGAACGATTATATTCTGCTGTAAATCTGCTAAATGTTACAGGTAACGAAGTGGTTGTTTTTATCAGTATTTTACTGGTCCAAGGGGCAAGTGTAAGGCTGGTAACAATATTGCCATCCAGATCTTTGTATGTCCAGCCATTCATTTGTTGAACTGCATTGCTGTCTGTGGGATTTATAAATAATACAGAGCTATCAACACCTTTATTCCAGTGAAAACTATTTACAATGGTATGTTGATCATTACCTGCACTTAACCAGGAATTATATGAATAACTCTGAGCAACTAAATTCTTCAATCGGTATATAAGAGAATCTTTTACATTGTAGGGTTGATAATAGTAATTGCTGTCGATGAATCCAAACGCATATTTATTAGAATAGTCAACTTGTCTGAAAATATAGTCCTTACTATTCTTTAACCAGAATGCATTATGTTTTATTATCATACCATTGATAACAGTTGTTTGTAGTTGCGATCCATTCAAATCTATACCACAATTAGCCCCATATATAACATTACCCTCTATTGTATTATTGCTATCTCCAGCATTCTGAAATATTCCCTTTTGGGTTCGTCCATAAACGGTATTGTTTCTAATTATGGTATTGTTTACATTAAAATCAAAATAGATTGCAGGGGTACTGAAATCAGGTTTATAACATCCTTCCGTATTTCCATCGCTAGTAGTCACAAAATTGTTTTGAAAAATATTTTTGTACGATCCTGCTCCAAAACTTTTTATGGCAGCCCCATCATTATTCAATAGCATAACATTTTTAATAGTATTTTTTTCTACTAAATTGTTTGTTCCATCTGCCGATATACCACAATATCCAGTACTGTCAATGTCGTTGTGATGAATATAATTACTGTCCGAAAAACCCAGCAAAATTGCAGATCCGTTTATC
Source organism: Chitinophagaceae bacterium (assembly GCA_947447815.1). Taxonomy (GTDB): domain Bacteria; phylum Bacteroidota; class Bacteroidia; order Chitinophagales; family Chitinophagaceae; genus CANFLJ01. The sequence goes on from CANFLJ010000069.1 coordinate 8,133, forward strand.
TCAGTTCCAACACCACTATTTCTAAAAGGACCAATATTATGGAACGAATTATGGTGAATTGTACAACTGCTACCTCCACCACTTACCATTAGTGCTATACCATCAACTTCTTTAAATAAACAGTTTGATATTTCATTGTATTTACCCTTATCCAGTATTCCATAATTGTATTGATGCCCAACAACGCATTGTTCTACTCGTATGTGCTGATTACCAGCACCAGCAAGATAGATGCCTATATTGGTTTGTTTTTCTATTTGTATATTCTTTATTACAATATACGAAGCAGTACCCTGTATAGCAAATCCTGTATTATAAACCGCAGCTTCTGCTATTACACTATCAGGCACAACACCTACAGGAGGTTGATA
>CANFLJ010000070.1 GCA_947447815.1 Chitinophagaceae bacterium
AGAATGATTATATAGGAGTTTACGGAGGCATTTTTGATCATTAAATGGTCTGTTCTCTGCACAAAAAGGCAGTATAAAAACAAAACATTACATAAAAAAGCTATTCTAGATAAAAATATATGCAGTTTCATAACCATATTTGCCAGCGAAATAACATTTATTTGCCTTTCGGATAAAAGAAAATTTATGAAGAAGTTTAATTGGAAAGTTCTCTTGCCTCATTTTATTGCGGTAATTGTATTTGTTGTGGTGGCAGTTGTATACTGCAAACCTGCCACAGAAGGGAAGGTTTTGCAACAGCATGACGTTACCCAATGGAAAGGTATGGCTCAGAATTGTTTTGACTACAAAGACAAGCATGGCCATTTTCCTTTATGGACAAATGGTATGTTTAGTGGTATGCCAGCTTATCAAATAGTAGCTTCGGGCGATAACCCAATACATTTTGGGTTGATTTCCGATATATTGACGCTACATCTTCCTAAACCTATCAATTTCTTTTTCCTTGCCTGTATCTGCTTTTACTTCCTATCGCAGGTAATGAAAGTAAATCCTTATATTGGCATTATGGGTGCATTGGGATATGCCTATGCCACTTACAATCCTATTATAATTGTTGCAGGACACGATACCAAGATGGCTGCAATTGCCTATCTGCCTTTCTTTATTGCCTCTATTTTGCTGGTGTTTAAAAAGGAATACTGGTGGGGTGTTGCCTTTACGGCGCTGTCGGCCTCCCTGCTTATACAGGCTAATCACATGCAGATTACCTATTATGGGTTTATGATTGCAGGCGCTATGAGCCTATCTTATTTCATTATCTGGGTTAAAGAAAAAGAGTACAAGCATATTTTACTTTCTTTTGGTTTATTGATTATCGGAGGATTGCTGGCAGTGGGATACAATGCAGTAAATCTGGCTACTACCTACGAATATTCTAAAGAAACCATCCGTGGGGGTAGTGTACTGGCAGATAAAAATAGTAAGACTACTGCTACTGGCTTGAGCAAAGACTATGCTTTTAGTTATAGTATGTGCAAGGCTGAGCCATTAGTGTTGATGTTCCCACATGCTTTTGGTGGTAGCAGTGCCAACCTGGAAGTAGCAGAAGATAAGAGTAAGGCTATCAAATCGCTTCAGGAAATGCCACAACAACTGGGACAACAATTACAAAACTATCTACAGTTCTACTGGGGTGGTATTGGTAATACTTCTGGTCCGCCATACACCGGTGCTATCATTTGTTTCCTTGCATTATTAGGATTAGCGGTACTGGACAATAAATACAGATGGTGGATGCTGGGCATTTCTGTTTTGTCGATCATGATGAGCTGGGGTAGCTTTTTTGAAGGCTTCAACCTATTCCTGTTGAACAATCTGCCTATGTACAATAAGTTCAGAGCACCAAGTATGATTATTGTTATCCCTACTTTCATCCTGTGTATGATGGCTACTGCTTCTTTTGATACTATTCTGAAATACGAAGACAAAGAAGAGCTATGGAAGAAACTGAAGAAAGGATTTATCATTGTTGGTGCTGTATTTGCAATTGCATTGCTGGTATACATGAGTTCCGATTTTATGGGTGAAGCAGATAAGGCACTGAATAAACAAATCAGTTCTATTCAGGATCCACAACAAAAAGAATCATTATCGCAGCCTGTACATGCCTTTATTACCGGATTGAAAGATGATAGAAAAGATTTATTCCTAGGTTCTTTACTTCGTTCTTTCTTATTTATCCTGGTTCCTTTGGCAGCAGTGTATTTATTTACTAAAAAGAAGATTAATAGTCTGATAGCGATTATTGCGGTAGGTCTGTTTGCTTTTATTGATGTGATGAGCATTGATGTGAAGTATTTGAACGAAGAACATTTTCAGGATGATAATGATACTGAAACGGTGTTTAAGAAAACAGACGCCGACAATCAGATTCTGAAAGATACCGGGTACTACAGAGTGTTTAACCTTACTCAGGGTACACAAGCTGCATTTAATCAGGGTGCATTAAATTCATACTATCATAAATCTATAGGAGGGTACCACCCTGCTAAGTTGAGCATCTATCAGGATTTGGTAGAACATCAGTTGTACAATTTCCCTAATTGTATGCCAGTGGTAAATATGCTGAATGCTAAATACATTGTTACTCCTGCGCAACAACAGGGCGCGCAGCCTGTAGCACAACTGAATCCGGGTGCTTTGGGAGCTTGCTGGTTTGTGAAGGGAGTAGTAGAAAAGAAAACAGCAAACGAAGTAATGGACTGCCTGACCAACCTGAATACAAAAGATTCCGCGGTGGTATATGAAGCAGATAAAGCCCTTGCTTTACCTGCTACTCAATCAGACAGTACGGCTAAAATTAGTCTGGTGAAGAATGATAACGACTTCGTAGAGTATAAGAGTAGTAGTACTGTAAATCAGTTTGCTGTATTTAGCGAAGTATACTATAGCAAAGGATGGAAAGCTTATATAGATGGAAAAGAAACGCCTATCGTTAAAACAAACTACGTGTTAAGAGGGCTTTCTGTACCAGCAGGTAATCATGCCATCACCTTTGAGTTTAAGCCTGCTTCTTTTTATGGAAGTATGAAGGCCGCTGTTGGTTCTTCAGCCATTATATGGTTACTGCTTTTAGCTGCTGTTGGTCAGTTCTTCTATTTTAAAAAGAAACAATCTGCTTAATTTAATATGTTGAACAAAAACTTGCAGGTTTCAGTAGTTGTATGCAGCTATAACAGGGCTGCATACATTGCTGATGCTATGCAAAGCCTTTACCAGCAGACTTTAGATAAAAGTTTGTACGAGATTATTATCGTCGATAATAACTCAACAGATAATACTAAAACCGTTTGTGCAAACTTTATTGAGCAACATAAAGACGCCCATTTTTATTATCTGGAAGAACGCCGACAGGGTGCATCCTTTGCCAGAAATACAGGTGCAGAAATAGCACAGGCTCCCTTACTTTGTTTCATGGATGATGATGCAGTAGCAAAGGAAGATTACCTGGAGAGAATTGTACAGTTTTTTAATGCCCATCCTGATGCTTGCGGACTAGGCGGCAGAATTATTCCACGATATATTCCGGAAGAACCTAAGTGGATGAGTCACTATGTTTCCTCTTTGGTAGGCAACTTTAATTATAGTCCTGAGTTGTCTGTATTTAAACCTGGTAAGTATCCGCTGGAATCAAATATGATTATATACAAAGCGGATTTTGATGCCATTAATGGGTTCAATCTTGCACTTCCCGGTGTAGTAGGTACTTTAAGGATTGGAGGGGAAGGCAAAGACTTCTTTTATCGCCTTCAGGCATTGGGGAAGTTTATTTATTACGATCCCAATATTGTGGTATGGCATGTAGTAGAAGTAAAGAAGTTGACCAGAGAATACATGTACCGAATTGCCAGTGGTATTGGTAGGGGAGAGCGAGTTAGAATTGCTGAAAAAGGGTCTGTAGGGTTATTGAAAAAGAACATAGAATATTTTATAAAGCTAGGAGCTTCTGTAGTACTTGGAATTAAATATACGCTACAAGGGAATCCTCAGAAAGCATTGCCAGTAATACGCTTCAGGATAGATGCGTTTAAGGGGCTATGGGGTAAGTAGACAATACATTTGTATTTCTTATGACTTAGGACTCAGGACTGACGACTCACGAAACTCACGTATAGGATACTTTGCTTTAAACTTCTAATTTACATATATAAAGTCGGGCTTCTTAATATACTGACTGTTGTAGCGATAGAACAATCCTGTATTAATACCAATATTCCAGTTGCTGTTATTGTAAGTTGTTCTTGGGTAATAGGCAAACTTCAGCTCCATTGTTCCAAATATTAAGCTCTCATTTCTGGATCTTACGCCAAATCCAAATGCCGTGTAACCATCTCCTTCTTTAAAGCTTGCAGCTTTGGTACGAACATAACATATATTTCCAAAAGCAAAGGGCGCAAACCGGAACCCTGCGAAGCTGTAAGTATTAAAAAATACTGTTTGAAAGTTGGCGGTGACTCTTGTATTACAAAAACTATCAGGGTTTACCAGTGGGGGCAGTCCGAAGTTGCTATTCAGCAATACAGGTTGATTTAATAGCAGCATGTATTGCTTGGTTATGCTGGCACTGATAAAATGTCGCATCAACCAATGACTTTTAGGAAAGTGGTATAGCTTGCTGAATATATCGGCACTTAAAAGGATATTAGCATCTTCTATATTTCCTTTATCAAAGTATGCCCCCCCTCGGAATTCATAATCAAAAAAGACACCTTTTTTATTCAGATAAGTCTTCTGGAAAGCTACTCCACTATAATATCTTTCCAATCCATATTTATTGGTCCACCCTGTAGTGAATGAAGCATTAATCCCTTCTGGGATATCCTCGTTTCTTCCAAAGCCATATATAAAAGAAGTCTTGTAAAATTCTTGTTTAAACATGGTAGCAGTTACCAGTAAATCAAGGGAGTTAGCATAAAGGTAATTGTATTTGTTTTTATAGATGTCTGGCTGGTCTTCAAAGCTTTTATAATTGGCGCGAAATGCAATGAAATACTTCTTTAAACGCTTAAATTTTTCTCTACCAAAAGCGTTGGCGCTAAGGTTGTAGCCTATCCATCCATCCATTTGTTTGTAGTAATAATTCAGATCACTATAGTAAAAAGAATCGCTGAAGTACCTGTTTCTATTTTGATGTGAAGCTAAGGTAATATTACCTGTCAGGCATCGGTAAGGGCTTACTAAAGGAAGATCAAAAGAAGTGAAATAATGTAGCTCTTGTTTGGAGCCATTATTGATACTGCCATTAAAATTACTAATGCCTGCAATGATATTTAAAAAAGTTCCTTTAATATTATTTTTAGCATATTCCATTCCCCATCCTGTACCCGGGGTACGTTTTATGTCGGTATAATTGCTTACCAGCAAATGATCACCACTACCCTTGATATTATCATCACTGATCTGCGATAAAAACTGACCAGTTCCTTGTGCTTCCAAGTTGAAACCTAGTGGGAATACTTCTTTAAACAGCACTATCAGATCAACACTGTCTGTATTGTTATCCAGTTCTTTAATCATAATTTTTGCATCCTGAATAAAGGGCAAGGAACGTAGGAATCGCTCGTTGTCTGCCAGTAAAAAAGGCTGAATACTATCGCCTGATTTAAAGAATAGATTCTTGATAATAGTTGCGTTTCTTGTTTCGTTGTGTAAAGACCTTGTAATGTTATCCAATAGGGCTTCCCATCTTCGGGATGTATCGGATATGGAATTTCCGTAATCAATTTTATTAATCACAATATTCCGGATGATGGCACCTTTATAAACAATAAATGGACTGGTATTTTTGATGGAAGCAATTTGCAATTCTTCAGTAGGTACGGATCGGAAAAGCGATTCAATAATTTTGCCTTTTAATCCTTTTCTTTTCTTTAGATAGAAGCTATCGGCTGTTGTATGCTGTGCAAAGCAATCCGGCATTGTGCATATCAGCAGACATGCAAACAAAACATTGCGAACCGAAAAGCAAGATGCAAGTAAATTCATTTAAAAGTTAAAATCAGTGCATTAATAAGTGAGCCAATATAGTACATAAATGTCAATCATAGTGCGCCATTATGTTTGCAATAATTTTTACACTATTTTAATCTGTTGATATATTACCAATAGATTGTATTGGAAAGAATATGGGTACTTTAAAAAGTAATAATATTTGTTCTTTAAAAGGTCCTTTTTTAAGATTGATTCTAAAGTAAGTAAACCTGCTTTATATTTATGCCTCCTTTTAAAGCATTTGTATGAAGAAATATATCATCTTAGCCTTTGTAGCCATGTTCAATTATCCTTTAAATGCACAGGATATAACTATTGCAAAACAGCTGGTTGATACGCTTACTTCAGCTACTTTCTGGGGGAGAGGCTATACCAATAATGGCAATCAGAAGGCTGCTGATTTTATCAAGAAATATTATGCTGATGCAGGACTTACTCCTTTGAAAGGGAAAGACTTCTTTCAGCCACTGCATTTCTCGGTAAATACTTTTCCGAAGAATATGGAGCTTACGGTAAATGGAATTGTACTAAAGCCTGGAGTAGATTACATTATTACTCCCGAAAGCAAAGGGAATAAAACAAAGGGTACACTGGAACAGAAAGATAGTGTCACTTTTGTAGATGCAGATAAGCGGATTATTATTGAATTGAAAGATAAACTAACCTGGTCGGTAGCTACCGAAGCTAAAGAATATACTGCCATTGAAATACTCAAAACAGCTATCATTGCTGCGCCTAAAACATATAGCCTGAATATGGACAATAAGGTGATTTCTTCTTTTAAAACCAATAATGTTTGTGCTGTAGTAAAAGGAACTTCAAAGCCTGATTCTTTTGTTTTTGTAACAGCACATTACGATCATCTTGGGGGTATGGGTAAGGATACTTATTTCCCAGGTGCAAATGATAATGCCAGTGGCACTACCTTATTGCTGGGATTGGCTTCTTATTTTGCAAAACATCCTCAATCATATTCTATTGCCTTCGTTTCTTTTACAGGAGAAGAAGCAGGATTGATAGGGTCGAAGTATTTCGCAGAACATCCTCTGGTGCCACTCAATAATATTCGATTTCTATTCAATCTCGATCTGGAAGGAACCGGAGTAGAAGGGGCTACTGTGGTTAACGCTGCTATTTATAAAAAGGAATTTGATTTATTGAAAAGTATTAACGAAGAATATAAATTGCTGCCGGCTATCAATGAAAGAGGAAAGGCAGCAAACAGCGATCATTACTGGTTTACAGAGCATGGAGTGCCTTCTTTTTTTATGTATACTTTAGGAGGCATAAAAGCCTATCACGATGTGTTTGATAAAGGCGCTACCTTGCCAATGGATCACTATGAAAACCTGTTGAAACTGATGGAAGAGTTTGTAATAAGAATACAGAAATAAGTATAAATAGGAATGCATATCCTGCTTCTATTTATTCAGTCGATCTTTTAAACGAAGGAAAGGTCTTTCTATTAATTGATAACTTAGTGCAGAGATACCTACTGTTAGCATAATAATAATAAAATATAGTAATGGAGTAAATGTTGCAGTGAGGGAGTTACCAATGCTGCTGAATCCTTTGTAAACCAATACAATTACAATACAATGCCACAAGTACATGCTATAGCTTATGGTACCTAGCCACTGAAAAAATCTATGCAGGGTATTGTTAGCCATATTGGTTGGTTGAAGTAGTTTTATCTGCAGGAAGATATAAGCTGTAGCAAGCAATAAAAACTGCCCCTTAAAAAAGCAAAGCATATTCAATATAAATGCTATTGCAAAAAGAAGTGGGGAGTACTTTACTAACCTTATAATTATTGAATTCTTAATATGCAGATTTCTATTATAAATAATAGCACTGATTGCTCCCAAAGCAAAGTAGCCCGCCTTGCTCCATTCTGTTATTTTGATGAGCTTATTCAGCAGGAAATAAAATAGATTACTGTCCTTTATCGCATTCAGAGGTGTGGTGGTAAATTCGGCAATGATTTGTAGTATTATCAAGATGATACAGATGCCTAAAACAGACTTAATTCTTTTGATGAAATGAGGCCAGAATAAATAGAATTGTTCTTCTACGCCTATAGACCATGTAACATCAATAAAAGGGTTGTGTGGCTGAAAAATAAAGAATACATAATTAGGCAAAAAAGCCAGGTATAATAAAGACTTCAGTGTAAAGCATGATTGTATATTACCACCTTCAAAATTGCTGTCTATTAGAAATGGAAGAATGAATTGCCCTAATAAAATCAGGCAGAAATATAGTGGCCATATTCTTAGGATTCTTCTGATATAAAATGAACGTATTTGTATGTAGTTGGTACGCTGTTTTTCTTTCAGCAAAATAGTAGTAATCAGAAAACCGCTCAGACAAAAGAATAATGTTAAACCAGTTACACCAAAGTTTGCAAACCAATGTTCAAAAGGTTGAGTAGTGATGGAAGGGAAAAATACTTCTTTAGCATATATATGATTCACTACTACCAGCAATGCAGCTACTCCTCTTACAATCTGAAGGTTGGGAAAAAATGAAGCTGCTTTATCATTAGCCATTATTGGCAGAATTTTTATTTGTAAAAGTCAAAGATAGCCGTAACTTATTTATATGATTTATTACAGGTGCAAAAAACTAAGGAACAGGGTCGTACCCACTACCACCTCCGGGCCGACAACTACTGATTCTTTTGATGCTTAACCATCCCCCTTTCAGAATACCATGTTTCCTAAGTGCTTCGATACTGTACTGAGAGCAACTGGGGGTATACCTGCACTTTGGCCCCATCATTGGAGAGATTACATATTGATAAAATTTGATCAATAGTATAAATGGGAAGCTTAGTATTTTAAGAATGTCCTTCATGCGTTATAAGAATCAAAATTAAGTGAATGTAACTTGAGTTGTGAAAAA
>CANFLJ010000071.1 GCA_947447815.1 Chitinophagaceae bacterium
ATCTCAAATGGCTTATCGCCCAACACAGAAGGCTTATCGGCACTCGTAGATGACCAATACGCCAACATAAACAATCAAAAGGACATCATTATAGGCAAATCAACCAAAGTAATTGATTAAAATGTAACCCCAGTTACTAATATGCAATAAACGTCATCTTTAAATTTTGAAACGCTACTTGTATTCCTCACCACTCACGTGGTATTTATCACGACTCACGATAAATGTATTCCGTTAAACGAATTAAACGTTAAACGGATTAAAGGATTTCTTCCCCTCACGACCAAAAAACATTACTATCCCTAATCACAGCCACTGATTGAATTTTTTAATAACCAGCGTTTTTACATATTGTGTTAGAAAACAGTAGGAAATTAGCATTCCTATTAACCAAGGGAAATAACTTAATGGAAGTGGTTGCAATTTTAAAACAGCTGCAAAAGGAGAAAACGGTATTGCTATACCAATAACCATGATAACAGATGTAAGTACAATTACAGGGGTAGTAGCCCAACTCTGGAAGAAGGGAACTTTCCTGGTTCTGATCATGTGTACAATTAAAGTTTGCGATAATAAGCCTTCTATAAACCATCCGCTTTGAAATAGGCTCTGATGTTCAGGACTATTCGCTTTGAAAAAGAAATACATCAAAGCAAAAGTTGCATAGTCGAATATAGAACTAATTGGTCCTATATATACCATGAACCGAGTAATGCCAGAAGCGTCCCATTTTTTAGGTTCTTCTATAAACTCCGCATCCATTCTGTCCCAGGGAATAGAAACCTGAGAGATGTCGTAGAGCAGGTTTTGAACAAGTATCTGTACCGGCAGCATTGGCAAAAACGGAAGAAAGGCACTTGCTCCCAGCATACTGAACATATTGCCAAAGTTGCTGCTGGCGGTCATCTTGATATACTTAATGATGTTGCCAAAAGTTCTTCTTCCATAAATCACCCCCTTACGCAATACCATTAAATCTTTTTCTAAAAGAATTATATCAGCGCTTTCTTTAGCGATATCTACTGCAGTATCTACACTAATGCCCACATCAGCATCTCTCAAAGCAGCTGCATCATTAATGCCATCTCCCATAAATCCAACGGTGTGTCCCTTAAACTGCAATGTTTTTACTACTCTTGATTTTTGAACAGGACTTAGTTTAGCAAAGATGGATACTTCATCTATTTGTGATATTAGCACTTCGTCGCTCATCAACTCCAGATCATTTCCTAATATTACCTTAGTATATGGTATCCCAACATCTCTACAAATTTTCTTAGTTACTACTTCATTGTCGCCGGTAAGTACCTTAAGGGTAATACCCAATTGTTGTAATGCTTCTATAGAAGTTTTAGCAGAAGGTTTTGCCGGATCAAGAAATCCTATGAACCCTGTTAAGGTCATGTTTTTTTCATCTTCTATGGAATAGGTCAGTGCTCTATCATCAAATTCTTTTATGGCTACTAGTAAAACCCGGAGTCCTTCTTTATTTAATTTCTTAGAAGTGCTGAGTATATTGGTTCTTACGGTTTCATCAATTGGGATAACCTTATCATTCTCTATGTGAAGTTCCTTATCTTCTCCAGGATCGAAAGCGTAGCTACATAAATCCAGCATTTCTTCTACTGCTCCCTTGCATATTAATAAGTGTTTGCCATTACGTTGTTTAAGAATTACACTCATTCTGCGGCGTTGAAAGTCAAACGGTATTTCATCTACTTTCTGATAATGTCCTTCTACGTTTAAGTAATCATGTATTTCGCCATGCTCTAACACTGCTACATCCAGTAAGTTCTTCAAGCCCGTTTGATGATAACTATTCAGGTAAGCCCATTTGAGTACTTCATCATCATCATCGCCAAAGATATTCAGGTGCCTTTCCAATACAATCTTGTCCATTGTTAAGGTGCCCGTTTTGTCGGTACAGAGTATATCCATTGCGCCAATATTCTGAATGGCATTTAATCTCTTTACAATCACTTTTCTTTTGCTCATGCTTACAGCACCTTTTGCAAGGTTGGCCGTTACGATCATTGGCAGCATTTCTGGAGTAAGTCCTACTGCAACTGCAATAGCAAATAATAACGCTTCCCACCAATTGTGTTTTACCAATCCATTAATCAGAAAAACCAAGGGAACCATGATTAGCATAAACTTGATTAGTAAGTAGCTTACTTTATTTACCCCTTTGTCAAAACTGGTTTCTGCTCTTTTACCAATAATGGATTTACTGAGGGAACCAAAATAAGTATGGTTGCCTGTAGTAACAATCATAGCAATGGCAGAACCACTTACTACGTTTGTACCCATGAAACAAATATTATCCAGCTCCAAAGGCGATTTTACTTTAGCATCAGGGATGGGTAGGTTTCTTTTTTCTACTGGCATAGATTCGCCAGTAAGCATTGCCTGACTTACGAATAAATCCTTTGATTGAATTATTCTGCAATCTGCTGGTATCATATCTCCTGCTGATAAGAAAATAATATCTCCAGGAACTAATTCTTTGATGTCTATTTCCTTTTTGCCAATATCTTTTCTAAGAACGGTAGCAGTAGTTTTTACCATACTTTTCAATTGCTCGGCAGCCCTGTTGCTTCTATATTCCTGAAAGAACCGCATAAGGGAACTAATCATCACCATTACCCCTACTACAATTACCGTTTTATAATCTCTTTCGCCAGGTTTTGCAAGCCATACATCCAGAATGAAGGAAATAAGGGCAATGATTATCAATATACCAATAAAAGGATTGATGAATGCTTCAATCAGTTGTTTTATCCAGGAAGGAGCCTGCTCATGATGAACTTCGTTTAATCCATTTTTCTCTAGCTTGTCTTCCACTTCTTCGGTAGATAAACCTTCTGAATTACTTTCGAAGGCCAGGAAAAAAGAAGTGTTGTCGCTACTACTTGCTGTCTTCAATAAATTAGCTGCATTTTCATCAATTCCGTTTGTAGTGGGTGTAAATGCAAACTTACTTTTGATACTATCTTTAAATGATTGAACCATTTTCTATTTGTTCTTAGGAAGATTATTGAATTTAAACCAGAGTAATAAAGCTGCAATCAGGGTAATGCAGGTTGCCAGAATGTAGAACATTGGAATATCGTTATTCGCAGGATGTTTAAACCAGGTAATAGTAAGATCTATCAGCACTACAATAGTAAGGATTAATGAAATAGTAATTAGCCAGTGTTTTATACGTTTCATGTTGCAGTATATTTTGTTTTTTGTTGATCTTAATCTATAAAATAAATTCAACTAAAAGATAGAAGAACAGACTATAATGTAGACTTTTTACAAAGCTGCAAAGTTAGATTTAAGTAGTAAGGAGTGTTAGTGTTGTTGATGTAAAAAGCAGTTTATTTTTGCAACCTTCATTCATTAATTATTTATTTTAAGGAGATATTAATGCTAATAATGACTGTTGTCATTTTTTTGTTGAAAGATATTACTTAGTGCGTTTTTTTAGTGATTGATTAAATTGAAAATGGAGGTACAGACATTATACCTGTTAACTTAGCGGTTTATTAAGTGCTTTAAGTCAGTGAAATAGTAAGAATAATATGGCGAGAATAATATGTATAGATTACGGCGGGAAAAGGACTGGTTTGGCAGTAACTGATCCATTGAAAATTATAGCTACTGCTCTTACTACAGTGGAAACAAAAGAATTGATCCCTTTTCTGAAGAAATATTTTCAACAAGAAGCAGTAGAGTTGATACTGATAGGAGAACCATATAGTCTGGATGGTTCCGATACCCATGCTACTCCATTGGTAAGAGCGGCTATAATTCAACTGCAGAAAGAGTTTCCCGGCATTCCATTAAAGACGGTAGATGAAACTTTTTCTTCTAAAATGGCCTCCAAAGCAATGGTGGAAATGGGTATGAAAAAGAAAGACAGGCAGAACAAGGGAAATATAGATAAAATAGCCGCAGCAATTATGTTGCAAGATTATCTGCAGTCAACTTCCTAAATTTGCAGCTCAATATATAAGTTTAGCAGTAATATGATATTACCAATAGTAGCATACGGAGCAGCAGTTTTAAGAAAGAAAGCACAAGACATTAGTAGTGATTATCCCAATTTGAAAAAGTTGATTGAAGATATGTGGGAGACTGTTTACGAGAGTAGTGGGGTAGGTTTGGCAGCTCCTCAGATAAACAAAGATATCCGCCTTTTTATTGTAGATAGTAAAGTAATATTCGAGCATCTCGACAAAGAAGAGGAGGGTAGCTATCCTGATGCACCTGGTATAAAGAGAACATTTATCAATGCAAAGATTCTGGAGTATAAAGACGAGGAATGGGCATATAACGAAGGATGTTTAAGTATCCCTAAGATCAGAGAAGATGTATATCGTCCGGAAACCATAGTAATGGAATACCTGGATGAAAACTTCGTAAAACATACCGAAACCTTTAATGGTATTACTGCAAGAGTCATTCAGCACGAATACGATCATATAGAAGGTAAATTGTTTATCGATTACCTAAAACCATTCAAAAGAAAATTGCTGGGTGGCAAACTAAATGATATCGTAAAAGGCAAAGTAAGAGTTGATTACAAAATGATATTTGTAAAATGAGAATAGTAACCGCCATATTTTTATCGGTGGTACTTAATATTAGCATCCTTCATGCTCAGGATAGTACAGTTACAGTAGAAAAGAAAGTGATAGCTTTATCGGATGTGGTCATCAGATCTCATTTCGATTATAAAGTACTGATTCATCAGATTATTAATGATACTACTTTCTACAAAGCTTTTCGCAACCTTAGAGTATTAAATTACGAGTCGTTGAATTCCATATTAATGTATGGTAAAAAGGATCGTATTACAGCTAGTTTAAATAGCAAAACAAGGCAGATAAGAAAAGACGGTTGTAGAACCATGGAAGTGCTGGAGGAACAAGTAGCTGGAGATTTTTACAATGCAAATCATGATTATAATTATATAACTGCCGAGCTATATGCTTCTTTGTTCTTTACTAAAGGAAAGATATGCAATGAGTCTAATATTGTAAAAGGCATAACTTTCGATCCTGGGAGTAAACAAGGTACAGAAAAACATAAAGAGCAATTAAAGATGTTGTTCTTCAATCCTGGCAAAAAGATTCCTGCCATTCCATTTATCGGCAATAAACTAGACCTGTACGACGAAAGTGCAGCCAGTAAGTATGATTACAAGCTAGATGCTAAAGATTATAAGGGCAAGTATTGTTATACTTTTAGTATCGTTCCTAAGAGTAGTTTATGGTTTTTTAGAAAGAGTGGAATTGTAGTAGATGAGATGACTACTTATTTTGATGCTGCTACACTGGAAGTGCTTTACCGAAAATATACGCTTAGTTACCATGCAGGAGTGTATAGCTTTGATGTAGATATGGAGGTGGAAATGACCAGAATACAAGATTTGCTGGTTCCTGCTATTATTAGATATAAAGGGGAATGGAATGTAATATTTAAGAAAAAAGAGAAGGGCGCTTTTACAGCTTCTTTATTTAACTTTAGAAAGGAATAAGGATTGGCAACATGTTAAATATTCATAAATAATAGGGCGGAATAAAAAATAAATTGCTTCATACCGATATTAACTCGTAATCTTGCATTGTTAATTTGAGTTCTAAAGCATTTTGTATCGATATTTATTCTGCTACGCATTTTCTGCTAATAGTTAGTTTCACTACTCTGCTCAGCCTCAAGTATTTTTAATTATTTATTTTTTTTAACATGAACATTTATGTTTCAAACTTAAGCTTCAACGTACAAGATGAAGACTTAAAAGATTATTTTTCTGAGTATGGAGATGTGACTTCTTCTAAAGTTATTATTGACAAATTCACTAACAAAAGCAAAGGATTTGCATTTGTTGAAATGTCTGACGATGCAGCTGCATCTAAAGCAATTCAAGAGTTGAATGGTGCAATGGTAGATGGTCGTGCACTTCGTGTAAGCGAAGCTAGACCTAGAGAAGAAAGACCAAGCAACGGTGGCGGTGGCTACGGTGGCGGAAACAGAAGCGGCGGCGGCGGCGGTTACCAAAAAACAAATCGTTGGTAGTCTTCGACTAAAACTTTTTAAGAAGGAGTGCAAGCAATTGCACTCCTTCTTTGTTTTATGTCTCTATTGCAAATTCTGGGTTAAACTAAGAAGCTGATTGAGTTTATTGTTTAGAATTGATTATTGCGATTATCTGGAGCGAAACACGGCAGATTTTGCAGCTTTAGTCGGATGCTAAAGCGAAAAATCTAACAAAGTTGCAGCCCAGATAGCGCACTATAAGGAATATCAAATAATTAACTCAAACAGCTTCTAAACGAGTATTTATTTATTTTTCTGATATTCTTTTAAATAAAACTTGCGTTACGGGATTTTAAGTGTAATCTTACATCGTTAAATTGAGTTCTTAAGCATTCTGTATCGATATATATCTGCTAAGCTTTACTGCTAATAGTCTGTCTCTACTACGCTCTGCTCATCCTCAAGTATTATTAATTTATCAATTTTAAAGTATGAACATTTTTGTTTCAAATTTTGGATTTTCAGTGCAAGATGATGACTTGAAAAGTTATTTTGCTGAGTATGGGGAAGTAAGTTCTGCCAAAGTAATTATTGACAGAGAAGCTAACCGTAGTAAAGGATTTGGTTTTGTAGAAATGCCTGATGATGCAGCTGCTGCTAAAGCAATCGCAGAATTAAATGGCGCTATGGTGGATGGTCGTCCTATTCGCGTAAGTGAAGCAAGACCTAAAGAAGACAGACCTAGTGGTGGTGGATACGGCGGCAACAGAGGTGGCTCTGGTGGCGGCGGTTCTCGCGGCGGCGGTGGCTACAACAAAAAAAGTTGGTAGTACAGTCCTTAAACTATTTTAATAAAGGGTGCAATTTATTGCACCCTTTATTATTTGTAAAATAGAAGTCCCGATTATATTATAATCGGGACTTCTATTAAATGATACCTACTATTTAACTGAACGATGTATTAAACAGCTCTAGCTGTATTTGTATTAAAATCATTATCAAATTCTCAAATCATCAAATTATCAAATTAATATATATTCTCAGCGTCCTCTGCGCAACTGTATTCATTTAGTTTTTCTTTTTTTAGTCTTTAGTTTTTGTCCCCCGTGTATTTGTATTAAATCCGCTAATTCGTTAATCAGCCAATCCGCTAATCTGTATTAGTATGATCAATACTTTTATCGCTTTTCAAACATTAATGCATTTGACTGTGTTTGATTGTTTGAAGTTCTGATAAAGTAGTTACCACTCTCTATATTGGTAAGATTTACAGTCAGTTCGTTATCTCCCATAATTACCAACTTTGTAAATTGTTTGATAACCTTTCCTGCTACATCCGTAATAGTAGCAGTTATTGTAGACGCTTCAGGGGCAAAGATCGAAATGTTTATTTTCCCATCTATTGATGGGTTTGGATAAACTCTTGCAATAGATAGAGCATTTATTTTATCTTGTTTTACAACTACTATCTCTGAGTAGTAAGTATGACCATTTTTATCGGTTTGTTTTATTCTGTAATAGTTATTGCCTTTTAATGAGTTATAGTCGGTGAAATTATAGTTCAATTCGCTGATACTATTACCGTTTATTGCTTTTGAATTTACAGAACCAATACTGGTAAATTCTTTGCCATTTGCCGATCTTTCTATTTCAAAAAAGTGATTGTCTTTCTCTTCATTGGTGGTCCAGCTTATTTTATTGTCAGCACCGTATTTAGAAGCTTTAATGTCTATATATTTCACAGGCAAAGTACCTGTAGGTCCCACTTTTACCATATCGGTCAATATATCATAACCATTACCACTGGTATATAACAGCGCTATCCAAATACTATCCTTATTTCCAACTGCCGCAGGAAGAGACAGGAATACTTTTTGCCAGCTATTATGGGTACTATCCAAAGTATTATTGGTAATATAGGTCAGCGATCCTGGTACGGTTGTCCAGGATTGATTATCAAGTGAATACTTTACAGCAATATTATCATTCGAAGCCTTGTGGCCGTTTATCTGATAGTACCAGAAATACATATCCACTCCAGCAATACCCTTAGTACTAAGCTCAGGCATTTTTAATCTGATAGCATCAAAAGGATCACATTCACTACTATTAAACTTAACCATACGGTCACCTTCCTGTGGATTTATAATATTGGTAGGAGTACCCGTTGGGTTTCCTAAACTGGATAAAATAACAATGGATGGTGCTTTAGGATTGGCTATCAAAGTAGTATCCTTTACCTGATCCTGACCAAGACATTCCACCTGACTTGTTGTAGAATTAAATCCCATTACAAGTGGCAATGCAGAAGGCTGATGCGTAACATTGATGGTGTCAATATTAGTAAATGCGGTATCTCCGGTATAGGCGCATGTTACTTTTACCCTATAATAAGCAGTATTATATAAATTGGCAGTAAT
>CANFLJ010000072.1 GCA_947447815.1 Chitinophagaceae bacterium
GTCATGTCGTATAAAGGAGATATTAATAGGGAATAAAAACTTTTACAATTAAACTCTTTTGAAAGTAAAGTAACCATTATTTAAGAAGCCAATCATTTATATTATATAAAAAGACACATATGCGGAGAATAAAGGCTCTAATCTCCGCAGATTCTGCGGCGATTAGGTAAACAGTTATGATTATTAGCTTCCAATTATTCAAAACAAAAACGCTTAACAATTGTATTGTATAACAACTGTTAAGCGTTTTAAATATAGCGTTTAGCATTCCGCGTTAAGCGTTCTGCCAATTTACTATGGGAATATTCCTAGTTCATTATATGTTCTTGCTACTTTATTAATAGCACTTACATAAGCTGCTGTTCTCATATCGGGAATAGCAGGATTATTTTCCATTATTTCAATAATCTCTCTGGTAGCATCTATCATCGTTTCTTCCAGTCCAGAATGTACTAAATCTACTTCATCAGCACCATGAGCAATAGATTGTCTGTCTGCTTCGCTAATGGTTTTGCCAGTCAGTTCTTCCATCTGGCTAACGATCTTGGATTGTACATTTTCGGTAAATCTTTTTTCCATTCTACCATAACGTACGTGACTAAGATTCTTCAACCACTCAAAATAACTTACGGTTACCCCCCCTGCATTCAGGTACATATCTGGCACCACCAAGATGCCTTTTGTAGCAAATATTTCATCTGCTTCTGGCGTTAATGGTCCATTTGCAGCTTCGCCTATTATTTTAGCTTTTACATTCGGTGCATTTACACCGTTTATTACGTTTTCTAATGCCGCAGGAATCAGAATATCGCATTCCAGTTCCAGTGCATCGCTGCTTTTTGCAAGGTTGGTAGCACCGGGGAAATTAAGGATAGAACCTGTAGCTTTTCTGTGTTGGAAAAGTTCTTCTTCGTTAATACCATCTGCTTTATAGATAGCTCCTTCGTATTCAGCAATAGATACCAGTATAGCACCATTTTCGCGGAAGAATTTAGCAGAGTGGTAGCCCACATTTCCCAATCCCTGTACCACAACTCTTTTGCCTTCGATGCCAGTAGTAAGACCCACTTTGTCCATCATGTTTTTCTTGGAACAAACTTCTCTGATACCAAAGTATACGCCTAATCCGGTAGCTTCTTTACGGCCATTTACACCGCCCTGACTTATTGGTTTACCCGTTACACAACCAGCAGCATCAATTTCGCCTGGTCGCAAGGAAGAATAAGTATCTACAATCCAGCTCATTTCTCTTTCGCCTGTTCCGTAATCCGGTGCAGGTACATCGATACCAGGGCCAATGAAATTCTTTTTAGTTAACTCACTGGTATAACGTCTGGTAATTTTTTCCAGTTCGTAAGTACTATACTTTTTAGGGTCTATTTTTATACCACCTTTAGCACCACCGAAAGGTACATTTACAATAGCACATTTATAAGTCATCAGACTGGCAAGCGCCATTACTTCGTCCTGATTTACACCCATGCTAAATCGGATACCTCCCTTACATGGAGATTTGTGTTGAGAATGTTGCACACGATAAGCTTCAATAACTTCTATTCGCCCATCATCCATTCTTACGGGGAATTTCATGCTGTAAATGCTATTACACGCTTTAATCTGTTCCAGAAGGCCTTTGTCCCATTTAGTGAACTCGGCCGCCTTGTTGAAACTCTTTTCTACACTCTCGAAAAAACTGTAGTTTGACATAACTTTTTCATTTATTATTTGGCAATCAATCGTCGTTATTACTAACGTTAGTTAGTAAAAATAGGGTCTGATATAATATCATTGCAATTTTGTGGAAAATATTTTTAAAATTACTCCTTTTCCAATGCGGAAATCTTTCTATCCAGGTTGATTAAATAGATAAAAAGACCGCTAATAATAACGAATACCACCAGCACCACAACGTATAATTTACCATTGCTATGCATGAAATCGTTAGGAGGGGGAGTGTTGGTTTGAGCAAACAAACTACTGGCAAAAAAAGATGCTATAGCCAGCATCATCAATCGTACTATTTTATACATGATATTTTTTTTCTTTTAATAATTGTAAACGTATTCTTAGGGTCGTAATCCATACTCCCAGCAGGGTCCAGCCCAATACTGCCGGCCAGAAAACCAGTTTCATGTTTACGTTGGAATCCTTAGGATTTAATCCCGGATTGCCTTCACTACCCAAACCACCTGGATGAAGTGATTCTGCTAATCTTGGCAAAATCCAAAGGGTAGGAAACAGCATGAAGAAGGCAAATATGTTGTACACCGCACCTATACGGGCTCTTTTATCGTCGTCGGTAAAACTACCTCTCAGTACAAAATACGCCATATAAATAAGAAGAGCAATGGCTGCCCCATTTTGTTTAGGATCGCCGCTCCATGGTTTGCCCCATTGATAATTGGCCCAGATAGCACCTGTAATAAGGCCTAAAATTCCAAACACAATTCCCGTTCTGGCAAACTCGGTAGAGTAAAAATCATTCTTAGGAGTTGGTGCTTTCAGGTACTTGATAGCATATACTACCGATACGATAAACAGGATCATCATTCCAAACCACATAGGTACGTGGAAAAACAAGTTTCGGATACTTTGTTGCAATGGTACACCGGGTGGATTTGGTACTTTTACCATAAAACCGGCAACACTTACATATAGCAATGAAACAATACTAATTAATTTCCACCAGGCAAATTTCATATTAAATAATACTCGTTTAATGAGCGCTGCAAATGTAGGCGTGTTTTATATATTGTGTATCCGGTGGATATTTTTATATGGAATATTAATCAGGAAATCATTTATTTGCTATAGATATTTGTAATATCTGATAACGCAATAAATAGAAACGATATGCTTAAAGTAGGAATAACCGGCAACATTGGCTGCGGTAAAACAATGATATGCGATATGTTTAAGGTATATGGAATACCAGTATATAATGCAGATATTGAAGCCAAAAAACTAATGGAAACTAATCCGGAAATTATCAGATTGGTAACAAAAGAATTTGGTGAAGAATCTTATATAGATAATAAATTAAACAGAGCATACCTAGCCAAAAAGGTTTTTTCTGATTTTCACCAGCTACATTTATTAAATGCTATTACACACCCCATAGTTATAGAACATTCCCTTGCCTGGATGAATAAGCAAGATGCTCCTTATGTTATAAAAGAGGCTGCTTTGATATTTGAATCGGGTTCTGCAAATGAACTGGATGTGTTAATAGGAGTGGATGCTCCTTACAATCTTCGTATAGAAAGAGTAGTGCACAGAGATGGCCTGAGCCGAGAAGAGATTCTGAAAAGGATGGAACAGCAGATGGACCAGGAAATCAAAATGAAGCTTTGTAATTTTGTTATCAACAACAACGAAAAGCAATCTTTAATACAGCAGGTAGAAGATATTCATAAACAGCTTCTGATTTGTAAAGCAAAGGAAGTGGCATAAGCATACTTATATTGAACGATAAAATAGCATCGCAATGGATTGGGGCATCTTTTTACTGGATGCAGAAAGGATTTAAAGGCGATTTCTATACACAGCTTGATAAACAATTTGAAAAGAGAAATATCTGGACAGGCTATATAATTAACCTGTTGATATTTGCTGTAATAATCTATTATATACTTTAAAAGTCGCTCTCGATAAAGAACTTGTTTTTCTCGAACAGTATATCATCCTGATACATTTCGTAAAAGAACCATCCAGCATGCGGAAAATTTGATTTATCAATCATCAGATAACTATCCTGCACTTTGCGTAGTGTGAATATGTCCGTGCCGTTTTCTTCTTTAAAGATTACTTTATATTGATGTTTTCCAAACTCAGGAACTTTAAGAATCGTATATCCATCCGTATTGGTAAATAAATAAGCAGAAGCCTTCCATACAGGCTTTGGTACAAAGGGTTTTATAATATATTCGTCTATGCCGATATTGAAAAGAGTGTCCTTTGTACTGGTTCTTATGGAGTCCTTATATTTCTTGTAAAAATCAATGTCCATCGTTTTTATCAGAGAATCTTTGGATCTTTTATAAATGGTTACCCAATGCACATATACCAAGTCTTCGGTTTCTATATCATCAGGCAATAATTGAGGGGCTTTGAATAAAGATTCCGTTTCAGCATTCCATTCTTTATTTAATACATTTTTGCTATTAGAATTAGGCTTATAATGATCCTGTTGTTTATATATTACACTATTAGCAGGAGCAGGCCTTGGTTGTTTGGATTTAGTAAAGAAGTAAGAACCACCACTTAGTACATAAAACAATCTATAGTATACTTTCATTCCTGGAGCAGGCGTATTATCTACAAATCCGTTTTGTGGTAATTCTGGTGACTGTGGCGAAAAAATTGTTTTGAAGAATCGGGTACTATCGTAGCTACGTTGTACCGCTATCTGATTGCAACCTTCAAAAGGGTTCTTCCAGCTAATCTGAATATTTTCCGGAGAAAGTATAAAGACATTGAAATTGGGTAATGTATCCTGAGAATAGCTCTGTAATGATATAAATATCAAAAAAAAAGCAGCTATGATTTTATTCATAGCTGCAAATATAATAGTACGATTGTTATGGTATTACCAAAGGTTTCTTGGACACCAGTCACCGTATTTGTTATTGATTAAGAATCCAAGAATAATTTCATGAGAACCTTTACTTACCTGATTTAATTCGGAAGTAGTATAATCATAAGAATATCCTACGGTCATTATTCCATTTACATTCAATCCAAGCATTCCTGCAAATCCATCCTGAACACGGTAAGTAGCACCTGCCCAGAATACATCCTGATACTGCACTTTTACATTCAAGTCAACTCCGATAGGAAGTGGATTGATATATCTGATTTGAGTAGAAGGAAGAATGGTAAAATCTTCGCCAGCACTGAAACGGTAACCTGCAGACAGGAATAAGTGAGGTACCAATTGACCAGTAGAGGAAACGGTGTTTGTTTTAGTAGTATAAATTACATCAACAGGAACAATTTGTTGAGCAGCTAAACCTACAAAGTAGTCTCTTGAATACAACCACATACCAGCACTGATATCTGGTTTTAAGGTATTTAGTACACCACTACCTTGCACAGCAGGGTCAACATTCAAAGGACTGCTGGTATTACCACCACCTATGAAATCTAATTTACTGGCATCTAGTGAAACCTGCGTAAATCCAGCGGATAAACCAAAGGATAAATTTGTTTTTGGTCCAATACCTAAGTGATAAGCTATAGAACCGTAAGCATTAATTGTATTTAAAGGGCCAGTATGATCATCAATAATTGCCATACCTACACCAATATGATTTTCTGCTTTTTCGTAATCCTGCCAGTAAGCATTACCTCTTGGGTTGGCACCTGATGCATGAAAACTAGTGGCAGACTCTCTATCGTAAGCACTTCTTTTTAGTGGACCATGAATACTAAAGTAAGTGGTAACAGGAGCATCCTGCAAACCTACCCATTGCATTCTGTGACTAACTTTCATATCCCAGTAGTTCTCGATACCAGCAACAGCTGGATTGATGATGTAGTTATTCAGTATATACTGTGTATAATAAGGTCTTTGTTGAGCACTTACAGTAAGGGAGCTAAATATTAATCCACAAAGAAAAAATTGGGCAAATCTTTTTTTCATACCGATGTTCTTATATAAATCCAGTTAAATAAAATTAGTTAACAATGAAAATAAACTTGTAATTAATAAACAGTAAACAATCATTATTATGTTCCAAAAGTAATAATAGAATACATTCAATCCATAACTGAGTTTAAAATAAAACAGTTATTCCATATTAATTAACATCTTTACTAGAGGTGATTTGAGTGAAAAATGCTGCTTCTCCTCTTTGCAAACGTTCCCATTTGATTAAATTAACGATGTAGAATTATTTTCTACTCTAAAAATGCACTCATTAAGTTATTATAAGTTGAATTAATTTAACAATTTATACTGTTGAGTATTACGAATATCGAAATTACTGTTTATGGCAATAATTTCTTTAATAATATTAGGATACTTTCGCGAAAAATAATCATATGCCTACTATTCAATTGGAACGGGTTTCGGGAGAATATGGATTCATTACTACTGATGAACAAGGATGTGAAGTAAAACAGGATGCCAGTCCTGAAATAGGTGGACAGAACTTTGGTGCAAGACCGATGCAGCTGCTATTGTCGGCAATGGCAGGATGCAGTGGAATAGATGTTTTGTCTATATTAAAAAAGCAAAGACAAGAAGTACAGGAGTTTAAAATGACCATAGAAGGAGAAAGGGAGAAAGGGAAAGAGCCTGCACTCTGGAAAACGATAAAAGTTCACTTTAAGTTTAAAGGGAATATAGATACCGAAAAAGCAATAAAAGCTGTCGATTTATCAATTAATAAGTACTGCTCGGTAGCGGAAACACTAAGATTGGCAGGTGCTACTATTGAAACGACAGTTTCTGTAAACGAGTAAAATAAACACCAGAATAAAGCATGCAACCAAAGAAATTACACCCACAGACATTAGCTATCAGAACGCAAACAGCCAAAACAAATGAGATGGAGCATAGTACTCCACTGTTCCTTACTAGTAGTTTTACATTCGATTCTGCCGAAGATATGCGCGCGGCTTTTGCCGAAGAAAATGACGATAACATATATAGTAGATACAGTAACCCCTCTGTGGATGAATTTGTAGCTAAAGTAGTGGCTATGGAAGGCGCCGATGCTGGATTTGCTACAGCTAGTGGAATGGCTGCAGTATTCAATTCCATATTTGCCCTGGTAAAATCGGGCGATCATATTATCTTCTGTAGTTCTGTTTTTGGAAGCACTCATGCACTGGCTACTAAATTCTTGCCTAAATATGGTATTGAATGTACCCTGGTTCCATCCAACAATACGGATTTGTGGGAAGCTTCTGTAAGACATACTACTAAAATGATTTTTGTAGAAACACCTACCAATCCTCAATTAGAGATTCTGGATCTGGAATGGGTAGGGAAATTTGCCGAAAAACATCAGCTGATATTCAATGTAGATAATTGTTTTGCTACTCCAGTTTTGCAAAATCCTATAGCATTTGGTGCTCATATTGTAAATCATAGTGCCACTAAGTGGATGGATGGACAAGGACGTGTATTAGGTGGGGTAGTAGTTGGTAAAGCAGAGCTGATTAGAGAAATATACCTGTTCTGCAGAAATACTGGTCCATCTTTAAGCCCGTTTAACGCCTGGGTTATCAGCAAAAGCCTGGAAACGTTGGCTGTAAGAATGGAAAAACATGCCGAAAATGCACTTGCTGTTGCTAGTCAACTGGAAGGTCATCCTAAAATAAAATGGGTAAGATATCCATTCTTGCCATCTCATCCTCAATACGATATTGCTATCAAGCAAATGCGTAAAGGAGGTGGAGTACTTTGTTTTGAACTGGCAGGTGGAAGAGAAAGTGGCATTAAGTTCCTAGACTCACTGGAACTGCTATCGCTAACCCCAAATTTAGGGGATACCCGTAGCATTGCATCGCACCCTACCAGCACCACACACTCTAAATTGAAGGAAGAAGAAAGGCTGGAAGTAGGCATCACTCCAGGGCTAATTAGGATATCGGTAGGACTGGAATATGTGGATGATATATTGGCGGATATTCTGCAAGCTTTGGATAAATGCTAAAATTAGACTACCTTGCGGCTTCTTAATTGCAAAATTTTGTACTATTTAGGCGTATTATTTTAATAAAAACGCTGGATTAATAGGGATGAAATGCAGTTAGTGTTGTTCATTTTGCGTAAATATTGAAATTCTTTCCATTTAATACATTGTAATCTTTGGAAATTGTTTTATACTTTTGCAAATCTTTGAAACATCTATAATTCTTTTCAAGTATGGTATCGTTAAATCTGTTAGAAAATTTAGAATTAAAAGATGAAAAGAATCTCTTAATACAAGGGCTTCCTTCTTCTGTTGAAAAACAATTTGCAAAATTGTCATATGCTAAAAATGTAACGCCACTTTTAAAATCAAAAAAAGTAGACTTCGTTTTAATCTTTGCTGTAAACCAACAGCAACTGAAAAATATATTGAAAGATGTATTTCAGGCATTGCATGATGAAAGCAAATTGTGGATCGCTTTTCCAAAACAAACCAGCAAAATTTCTTCTGATCTGATGAGAGAGAACAGCTGGACTTTCATGGCCGATCTTGAATATGAAGGTTCAACACTGGTTCCTGTAGACCACGTTTGGAATGCAATGAAGTTTCTTAAGATGAAAAATGTAGTTCGTGATGAGAACTATAAAACCGTAGAAGAAACCCTTGGGCCAATAGTGAAAGAGGTAAGAAACGATGATCCTAAGAAAACAAAGAA
>CANFLJ010000073.1 GCA_947447815.1 Chitinophagaceae bacterium
TGTTACAACCCCTGATGGGCTAATTTTTCTTATCTTTTGATTTATTATATCTGTAACATACACATTACCTGCCGCATCAACTGCTGTTCCTACAGGATTATTGAAATTAGCATAAATTCCAATACCATCAACACCCGGCCCTCTACCTGCCACACTCGATACAGTGGAAGTAATTGCACCTCCTGTATTGGTAGGTCTTAGTGAACTACTACCAAGCGTAAATGTTTTTGTGCCACTTGGGTAACTAATTACAGGTGCTTGTGCATTTAAATTTAAACTAAAGCATATAGCAATTACTAAGAGGAAGAATTGTAAAAATATTTTCATTTGAATTTTTTAAGCCCTGTATTTCAACAAGGTTCTAAAGCTGATTTATAAATTGTCAGCTGTAAGATAAAGTAGCTTTATGTTTTGATTATTGTATTGCAAGAATAGTAATGCAACTAGAGCAATAAAGTTGTAACAGTTTCAATAAACCTACTGGCCTTAATTCTCCACCCTTATCTGCTTCACCCCTTCCACGCCTACAGCTTGCAAAAAGTATGTCCCATTGGGTACACTACCCTCTCTCAAAGTAAACTGATTATTCCCCTTTATTCCCTCTACCTGCCTAGTCAAATGCAGCCTTCCATGTTCGTCTAATAATCTAAATACTACTATCTTCTTATTGCTAAGGTTCAACTGCACTTGTATTACTCCATCCCTACTAGGATTAGGAGCTACCACCCAACTTTCCAATGGTATTGATGGAATGCTTTCCATCTTATTAAGCACTACATCATGCAGCCCAAATTCTTTATCATATGCCGCTACGGCAGTCACACTTCCATCCACACTAAGTGTATTTTCTATTGCCTCCTTGCCTGTTCTCTCAAACACCAGTTCAAAAAGTATACTTCCATCTTCCAGTGTTTTCAATTCGCTTTTTGCATCCACCCACAATATACTGATCTTACCTTCAGCAGCATGGTTTGTACCTACTTCCACATTCAGCTCTTTATTATTGATGCCCACCCAAGTAAATTTGGATACATCAAAATTCAATGTGAATTGCAGTCCCAATAGTTCCTTAAAGTTCTTCACCTTTACAGGTATCCGCACCTTATTAGAAATGTATGTACTGGTCGACGAATAAGAAAGCTCCACTGTATTTATTTCAGCAATACCAGGCTTTGCAACCGCTGAATTCCAATCCCAGTTTACATCCCCCAATTTACAGCCAATAAAGGTCTGGTTTGTTTTACTAGTAGTTATTCCAGTATAACTGATGCTATCCTTGATAGGAAAAGGATTAACAGGGTTTACAATAATATTATTACTATCTACAAATGCCCATAGTCTTTTTTCGCCAGAAGTAGTTTTGGCAAAAGTGGTATCCAATCCTAGTATCACTCTTTTTATATATACTATATCCAGGGTAGTTACCTTACCATCTCCATTCACATCAGCAGCAATCATTTTATAAGGACTGTTCAACGTACTTTTTTGAAGTATATGACTTTGCACTAATGCTATATCTAATGTTGTTACCCCATTAGCTTTACCATTATCACTATTCTTAGTTGCTCTTATTATCCCCGCACTATTGTAATCTAAACACTTTAAATTGTAGCTACTGTTTCCTGTAATGCTTTGCGCATTTATGCCGCTCAGATTGATAGTGGCAGGTTGTAGGAAATTAATGGCAAAACCTTTAGGATGATAGAAATTGCCCGACAATTTTATATTGTTTATCGCTATCGATACAGTATTATAAATACTATCACATCCACTATTTGTTCTTACAGTATCCAATACAGTTGTATTCGTTTTATACACTTTACCTTTGAATACCACACTATCACATCCATTTAAATTAATCGTATTACTCAAAGCCGAGGCACATGATAATGTAGTAAAAGAAACTTCACTTCCATATACAGTCCCTATGCTGTTGGCTGCAAAAGCTTTTACATAATAAGTGGTATTAGGTAGCAACCCAGTTTGAGCATAATTATACAACCCAATTGCAGGATTTGTCCATACATAATTGGGACTATATGGTGCACTAGGATTACTACTCGTACTATATACATAACCCGCTGCAAGCACAGCATCTCCTCCGGTTGCAATAAGATTGCAACCCATTGTAGCACCCGCATTGCTTACATTGCTCACAGCATTGGTACTCACTGTTGGCAAATTAGCCGCTATATTACACACACTACACTGATCCCAGCAATAGGCAACACTGGTATCAGCATTCGGTAGTATTAAAAACCGGTTATTCGATTGATTGGCAACTCCACAGCCTCCTACAAACAATGTATTACTCAAATCAGTCCCCTCATTGGTACCCCAGTTAGTATTTACAAACTTATATTCAAACGATTTGCCCACTGCGGTATCAGGTACACTAATGGTAATACTCCATACATTACTACTTCCTTGTTTGGTCATAGCACATCCAGCTGCAGTTGGGATCCAGAAAGGTAAGGTTGATCCAATACTAGGAAAATCTCCCGCTATTCTAATGCCCCCACTCCCAAGTATATTTCCTGCTCTTAGGTAATTGGTAATATCCACACTGAACGTAACATTATTAAATGAAATACAAGCTGTGTTCACGGTAATAGTAGTTACAGTATAGAGGCTATCACATCCTTGATAACTCTTTACGGTATCCCTCAACACGGTTGTGGAAGTATAGGTTTTACCATTATACACCACTTTTTTACATCCACTCAGATTAATAGAATTAGTTGTTGGAGTAATCTTATTGACATTAATATTGGCAATAGTATAAATACTATCACATCCCTGATAACTCTTTACAGTATCTCTTACTATGGTGGAAATGGTATACACCTTCAATTTGTAAGTAACACTATTGCAACCACTCAAATTAACGCTACTTGTTTGAGGCGTTAATTGATTAACTACTATATATACCTTTCTATAAATACTATCACAACCATTCGCATTAAACAAGGTATCGTTTAGTTGTGTATTTACCAGATAGGTAGCTCCTTTGTAGGTATAGCTTTTGCATCCATTGTATGTTACAGAATCTTTAGTAGTAATGTTTGGCAACACAACTATGGCATTACTAAATACGGTAGCTGTATCGGCGCAATAGCCATTCCCTTTGATGCTACAATAAATAGTATCATAATAATTCAGACTGGCAGATTTAAATACAGAATCTTTGGCAGCACTAATCATAGCAGTGTTTTTATACCATTGAAAAACAGGTAAACTTCCCCCATTTACTACACTAGTGGAAAAGCTGATCATTTTACCACTACAAATGTTATTCGATGCTGTGCTAATCCATATAGAGGGTGTTACAAAAGATGGAATAGAAACTTTACCATTTACATAGGTTACATTTTGAACAATAGAATCTTTATTGTTTATTACAGAGGCAGAAACAGGAATAGCAGAAAATTTAATATCATCTATTCCAATAGCTCCACAAATCCTGTCCAGTACCAAAGTAAAAAGTATGGAATTGTCACTTACCGTTCTTGCAATTAATAAGGAATCCATCCATAAATAACTCAGATAGCCGTTATTCCCATTGACGGTTGCATTATAGCTTAAGTTGTTAAATACCGATGCGCCATTTACAACAGCAGAAAAGTTATACTTGTTATTATCCCATACAACGGAACCCTGTAGTGCTTTTATTTGATTAAAATATTGTACCGTAATAGGTATATTTATTTTCAACGAATTACTGGCACCTAAAGGATTAATGATAAACATGGGCGACAGGATACTTCCGGCAAATACTATATTACCATCCGTATATTGTACATTTTGCAAAGGGCTACCGGTGGATTCTACTACTAATAACGAAGATGGATTTCCAGAGAAAACCACTTTTGATATTCCTGCCGAATTATTAATAACAGTAAAATTAATGGTAAATAACACAGCACTATCAGCCAGTGATTGTACATCAAGATTCGGATCAATCCAGAAATAACGCAATCTGCCCGAGGTACTACTATCCGTATTATTGTATTGAAGTCCATTTAATGTAGCTGATATATTACTGATAGAAGTAAATCCCAGCTCGGTATTGTTCCAGTTAATCGACCCTTGAAATCCAAGTATTTGCTTAAAATCTTTTACAAAAACTGGTACTGAAATAGTACTAGAACTTACATTGGTCAAAGTACCTATTATAAACTGAGGCGTAATAGTAACACCCGTAAAATACAATTGCCCATCGGTATAATTTACTGTTGCTAAATTATTATAGTTAACATCCAGCAATTGTAATGGAGTGGGTGCATTCGAAAAAGTAACCGCAGTATTTCCTGTACCGGAATAGACTACTTTAAAGGAAATATAGAATAGCACACTACTATCCGCAATAGTCTGATTTCCTAATGCGCTATCAATCCACATAAAACTCAACCTGCCACTACCTCCTACC
The DNA here is from genome assembly GCA_947447815.1 of Chitinophagaceae bacterium. Taxonomy (GTDB): domain Bacteria; phylum Bacteroidota; class Bacteroidia; order Chitinophagales; family Chitinophagaceae; genus CANFLJ01. The sequence goes on from CANFLJ010000073.1 coordinate 4,430, forward strand.
GAAGAATTAGCATATTGTAAGCCTTTCAAAGTTGGATCTATATTGCTGATGCCTAAATAGTTTATTTTAGAATCATCCCAGTTTATAGAGCCCTGCCAGCCAGATATTTGTTTAAAATTAATTGCCTTAACAGGTACCTGAATTACAGTTGATGTTATGTTGCTAGCAGACCCAATAATAAACTCCGTATGCTGGGCAAAAAACTTACTGGGCAATAGCAACATTGCTATCACCCCAATAAGAAATTTTAATCTGTTATTTGTAACCATATATCCCCTTATGTAATTTCTTTCAGTAATAAAACAGGTCCTTAACAATTATTTATCTACGCTTATTAACTACTAGTTGCTTCACAAATTGCTCAGACAATCCTGTTATTTTTACATAATAAATGCCGGCTTGCAACAACGTCATTTCCGCAGTATTAACGGCTACTTTATTCAATCCTTTCACCACTCTTTCGTCCCTGGCAAAAATCACTCTTCCGTAGGAGTCTGATAATTGCACTTGTACTTTAGACGCTTTATTAGCATTGATAGTAATTTGTAATGCATTATCAGTTAATGGATTAGGATATACAGATATCGATTCCTTAACAGATTCTTCTACTGAAGTATATTTATTCAACAACAACCCATTATTAATATACACACTACATGGTTCCGAATTAAAATCATATGCCACTGCATCTATTAAATGATCATTCATGGTTAATTTTTCCTCATCAAATCCTGCCTTCTTTTTCAGGATAATATCAAATAATACATAGCCGTCTTGTAGCGAGGTATTCCCCCCTTCGTTATTAAACCACAAAAACGAAATGTCGCCACTCTTGGATTGATGATCATTTACATCAAATTTCAGGAACGCACTATTTTCAATACCTACAAATTCAAATACAGACTCATTAAAGTGAAGTCCAAACTGTATACCACTTAGTTGTTTAAAATTACTCGCCTTTACTTTTATTCTTACTACATCAGAGCCGCCTGTATATACCGTATCATAGTATAGCTTTACAGTCTTCGCGTTTATGGCAGGTTTACTGAATCCTGAAATTGGCGACCAGTCAAAAGTTACATCACCCAATCTTACGCCTACAAAACTTTGATTGTTTAGCGAACTGGTGATGTTAGTATAATTCCTAAATCCATTGTAAGAAAAAGGATTAGTAGGCACAGGGAATGCATAGGAGCTATCTATAAATGCCCATAATCTTTTGCCGGCAAAACTGGTATCCATACCCAATATAAATCGCTTAACTAATACTACATCCAGTATATTAATGGCACCATCCCCATTCACATCTGCAGCAATCATTTTATAAGGATTTCCCAGCAAAGTGGAACCCAGTATATGTTGCTGTATCTTTACTAAATCCAGCACATTCACACCGTTTACTTTCACAAAATCATTATTCTTATACCCTGTTATACTATAGTTAGCCTTAGGATAAAGAGTTAATGAATATTTCCCATTCACATCTGTCAAACAACTGTCTGTATTACCACCAGCCAGCCTTACTGTTGCTCCAGGTATTAATGCCCCTGTTGGAGTAGCAAACTTCCCAGTTACAAATACTGGTGCTGAGGTTAATATAGTTACACTATTCGATGTTGCCGTAGTGGTTGAAGTACAGATAGCATTGCTCAGCAAAGTACAACTCACTACATCATTATTTACCAGACTATTGCTGGTATAGGTAGCCAAGGCTCCACTCTGAACGGTATTGCCATTTACCCTAAAAGTATATACTGGTATAGCACCTCCGTTTACAGCAGTTGCTGTAATAGTGATCGTAGTACCTGGTGGCACATTATTGGCCGATGTAGCAATCGATACACTTGGCGTTACCGTATTGTTCACACTTATTTGTACCGAATCACTTACCACAGAACAGCCACTTCCGCCTACCAATACCTGATAATATCCAGCTGTTGTGGCATAATAAGTAGTACCTGTTTCTCCGGAAATTACTACATTATTCTTCATCCATTGATTACCCGAAAATGCAGAAGATGTAAGCATTACATTATTACCCGAACAAATAGAAGCAGATCCACTAAGGGTAATACTTGGCTTCACCGCAGCTAATCCCAGAGTTATAACAGTTGAATTGGAAGATGCGGCAAAACATCCCGTGCCATTACCGGTCTTTACCGTAAAGGTTCCAGCAGTGCTGGCACTGTAACTGGCAGTAGTTGCCCCTGGTATTGCTACGCCATCTTTCAACCATTGATAACTGGTTGCTGTTGAAGATGTAAGTGCCCTAGACGTACCTAAACATACCCCAATACTTCCCGAAGGCGATACAGTAGGGATAGCTGGCACATTCGTATTTACTGCTATATTCACTGTTGGTGTAAATACAGTACAGGCATTGGAATAATAGCTACTTACTTTCACTTTATAGGCACCCGCCGTACTCGCAATAATATTATTCACAGTATAGCTGTACGATGTTGCCCCACTGATGGGATTACCATTATAATACCACTGATAATATCCGTAACTGGTGCTGGTTGCATTAAGATTTAAAGTGTTGCCCTGACAAACCGTTGTATCCGCAGCAGGAGAGATTATAGTAGGGACTACAGGCAATGGGTAAATGGTTATTCCACTCCCATTATCCGATCCTACCACACTCTGATTAGTGGTCACAACTCTTATTTTATAGGAACCACTTTGTGTAAGATAAGAAGGTAAATTACAGATAAAAGAACCTGTAGTTGCAGAAGTAGTAGCCAGACTACCAATTTCAGTTGGTGATAAAAAGCTACCATTAGCATCACTCAATTGTGCAATATATTTATTCCCCGTCTTTAAAGTTATTGCACCCGAAAACTGATACCCAACATTAATGCTCGATCCACCACAAACCGTTGTTGTACTCACTAAAGTAGTTAATGTAACAGGCGTTCCAGGCACCGTAAAGGCCCAGGTATTTACCATACTCCATTTCCCCGCAGCATCTTTCGATCTTACTACCACAGTATGTGCTCCTGGGTTCAATCCGGTTATGTCTACATTAATAGCCTTATCAGCCAGATCAGTGCCCGGAGTTATACTTACTGGCAACCCATTTCCATTTCCAGGATCATAGTCCAGATAATATTCCACCTGACTAATATTGGATGTAGAAGAAGCGGTAATATTGGTAAATGGCTTCACAAACATAAAATAGTTTGTTGCACTCCAGTTACCTGCTGCATCTTTAGCCCTTACCCCTACAATATGCGTACCACTGGCTAAAGAAGTGATAGTAGCATTGATAGTTCCATTTACAATATCCTGGCCAGCTGTTACACTTACCGATATCCCTTTGCCCACACCAGGATCCTTGTCTATATAGTACTCTACATAGTTCACATTGCTGGAAGTTGTAGCGTTAATATTATTAAATGGATTATAAAACATCCAGTAATTAGTCTCACTCCATTGCCCATTTGCATTCAATGCTCTTACACCCACTATATGCGCTCCGGTACTTAAAGTAGTGGCATTAAATGAAAAGTTCAAATTAGATAAATCAGACACTCCTGAGCCAATAGTTACCGAAGTGCCATTGCCAATACCGGGGTCTTTGTCTACATAGTATTCTACTTTACTGATGGTAGATACAGTAGCCGTATTAATAGCTATATAAGGTTTAAAAATAAACCAGTAATGCCCCATACTCCAAACACCACTTACCGTTTTTGCTCTAGCCCCAAGTATATGCATTCCCAATGATAATGAACTTACATTTACGGTAAAACTGGCATTATTAATGGTAGTCCCACTGGTTACTGGCACCGAACTGGCAACCCCTATTCCCGGATCCTGATCTACGTAGTACTCCACATAGTTAATCGGACTTTGTCCGTATGTTTTTGAAATAGTAGTGCCAA
>CANFLJ010000074.1 GCA_947447815.1 Chitinophagaceae bacterium
GGCTTAACGGTTAAATCCATGTTAGCAGGATCAATAAACTTTGTTTTAACTGCTTTCTTTTGTGCAGAAGCAGTCAAATTCATAAGGCATAATGCCGAAACAGAAGCAAGTAATATTCTTCTCATTTTTTAAAACAATTTTGCCAAAAGTAATTGTTGGGGTGAAAGTGTAAGAATTTTAAGCAAAAAAAGTTACCAACGGTAAAAAAGAAACCAAATCTGGATATACCGATTATTAGTTGTATTAACAAATACAAATGTTGGAATATACTTGAAATTTAAGACTCTAATAAATCTATAGTTCGTTTCTTGTAGCCCACCAGATACACCCCTATAAATATGAGTATAGCAGCCATAATCTTCTGTAGTGTAAGCATCTCTCCCATAAATATTATAGCTACCAAAGCAGCAAAGAAAGGTTGAGTATAAATGTAAATACCTGTTGTAGAAGAACCAATAACTGCTATTCCATATGCATTGAATAGATACGTTATAAAAGTTGCGCCAACACAAATCAAGGCTAATGCTACCCAGCTACTACCATCAAATGAATGCCAGTTGGTTTGGTATAAATCTTTACCTGCAAATGGCAATAGCATTATAAAACCAAATGTAAAAATCCATCTTACAACGTGTAAAGGTTTATATTCCTGCATGAGAGGTTTAACCCAAACCATGAAACATGAATACAAAATAGCATTGATTATTACATATAAATCACCAATAATCATAGCATTGTTTGCAGACGCATTAGATTTTGATATAATAAGGATAGATGCTCCTGCGATACCCAGGCAAAGTCCCATTATTTTCAACCAGCTTAAAGATTCTTTAATCATCCAAGCTGCTATAAAAACAATTAATATTGGTGTAATAAGCGCTAATAAGGAAGCGTGAATAGGGCTTGTGAGTGACAACCCTTTGATGAAGAAAACCTGATTTAGAACTACTCCTGTTGCAGCGCAAATAATAAATCGGGGAATATCTTTTCTTTTAATTCCTATAGGCGGATTCTTAGAGGGCTTTATTAAAAACAAGCCCCAGAAAAGAAGAAAAGCTACTAACACTCTTGCCATATTCAAGCCTAAGGGCAATATATGAACAGGTGTTATAAGTTTTACAACTGAATAATTGATTCCAAAAATGAAATTAGTTATTAATACAGCGAAATGGGCTTTTGTAGTTTGCTTCATATTTAATAGAAGCAAAAATATAGTGCAGAAGGATTATATGTTATGACGATTGTCAGTTTATGTTATACAGAGAAGCTTTCTCCGCAACCGCAACTGCGACTAGCATTTGGATTATCGAAGTAAAACCCTTTCCCATTCAAACCATCAGAAAAGTCTAGCTCAGTATTAACCAGATATAAAAAGCTTTTTAAATCGGTCACTATTTTAACCCCTTTATCTTCAAAAACCAGATCCATTGGTTTAACCTCATTATCAAAATCAAGTTTATAGCTCAATCCGGAACAACCACCACCAACAACACCTACTCTTAAAAAATAAGAAGGATCGTTTCCTACACCAGCATCTTCCATAAGCTTAGACACTTTGTCCTTTGCTTTATCGCTGATGTAAATTGAATTTTCAGTATCTACCATTGTAGTAATTTGATAATTTAACAATTAGGCAATTTGATAATAAAGCTCTTTTATGAATCATCTAATTATCAAATTGCTTAATTATCATATTAATTAATGAACTCCTTTTTCTTCAAAAACAAGTTCTTCTAATCCGTTTTTCTTTCTGTAGTCGTTAATTGCAGCTTTGATAGCGTCTTCTGCTAATACAGAACAGTGAATCTTAACTGGAGGAAGATTTAACTCTTCTACAATGTCCATGTTATCAATAGCAACGGCCTGATCAACTGTTTTACCTTTCAACCATTCTGTGGCTAGTGAAGAAGAAGCGATAGCAGAACCACAACCAAATGTTTTAAATTTAGCGTCGGTAATCATTCCTGTAGCATCGTCTACTTCAATTTGCAAACGCATAACATCGCCACATTCTGGAGCACCTACTAATCCGGTACCCACTGTTTTTTTAGACTTATCTAAAGTTCCTACATTTTTAGGATTACTATAATGATCAATAACTTTTTCGGAGTATGCCATAATATAAATTTGATAATTTGATGATATTATAATTTGATAATTATAATATCAATGCTTTTTTGTTTAATTTTTATCAATAGCTAATCATCACATCAGCTAATGTTCGCTTTTATTAGTGGTGCGCCCACTCTATGCTATTTAAATCAATCCCTTCTTTATACATTTCCCAAAGTGGACTCATGTCTCTTAGCTTATTAACAGTATTAGTAATTTGTTCTACTGTATAATCAATCTGTTCTTCAGTAGTAAATCTACCAAGACCAAAACGTAAAGAACTGTGTGCTAAATCATCACCAAGACCTAATGCTTTTAATACATAGCTAGGTTCCAAAGAAGCAGAAGTACATGCAGACCCTGAACTGAGTGCAATATTTTTATTGAATCCCATCAATAACCCTTCTCCTTCCACGTGCTTGAAAGAGATATTAGCTACGTGTGGTAAACGATGCTCTCTATTACCATTTACATAGGCTTCTTCTACTTTTAATAATGCAGTTTCCAGTTTATCACGCAATGCACTTATTCTCTTAGTATCTTCAGCCATATCCAGTCTGCAAAGCTCGCATGCTTTACCAAATCCAACAATACCTGGAACGTTTAAAGTTCCACTTCTCATTCCTCTTTCGTGGCCACCGCCATCCATCTGAGCAGTAACTTTTACACGAGGATTCTTACGGCGAACATATAATGCACCAATACCCTTAGGACCATACATTTTGTGTGCAGTAAAAGTAAGAAGGTCGATACCATCCGCTATGACATCTACCGGTATTTTACCTACGGCTTGAGTAGCATCTGTGAAAAACAATACTCCATGACGTTTTGCAATGGCAGAAATTTCTTTAACTGGTTGAATAACCCCAATCTCATTATTTGCGTACATAATAGAGATAAGGATAGTAGTTGGCTTAATTGCGGCTTCTAATTCTGCCAGATCAATTAAACCATCTTCTTTTACTTCTAAATAGGTAACATCAGCACCTAATTTCTCCAGATGTTTGCAAGTATCCAATACTGCTTTATGTTCGGTAGTGGCGGTAATGATATGATTCCCTTTGGCTGCATACATTTCGAAAACACCTTTAATTCCAAGGTTATCTCCTTCTGTTGCACCTGAGGTGAATATAATTTCTTTAGGATCAGCCCCTATTAACTGTGCGATTTGCTCTCTTGCATAATCCACCGCAGATTCCGCTTCCCAACCAAATGGATGATTACGACTGGCTGCGTTACCAAAATGCTCTGTAAAGTAGGGTATCATTGCCTCCAAAACTCTTGGATCCATTGGAGTAGTTGCGTTATTATCTAAATAAACCGGTAGCTTAAGCATATAAATATTATTATTTGTTCTAATACTTGTGAACAAGGCAAAATTAATTGATATGCCAGTAGAAAATGAGATTTATATAATAGTTAATGAGTTTTTTCCTTATTTCGTAATATAAAATACTTGTATTGTATGAATAAAATTGAACACATTGGCATAGCTGTTAAAGAATTATCTATCTCTATCCCAATATTCGAAAAGATATTAAATACACCTTGTTACAAAAAAGAAACTGTAGCAGGAGAGAAAGTAAATACTGCTTTCTTTCAAGTAGGGGGCTCTAAAATAGAATTGCTTGAAAGTAGTGAAGAGGATGGCGTTATTGCAAAGTTCATTGAAAAGAAAGGAGAAGGTTTTCACCATATTGCATTTGATGTTTCCAACATAACTTCTGAAGTAGAAAGAATGAAAAAAGAAGGGTTTATTTTTTTAAATGAAACACCTAAAGATGGGGCTGATAATAAATTGGTGTGTTTTCTGCACCCCAAAAGCACCAATGGAATGCTGATAGAACTTTGCCAGGAGAAAGAAAAATAAAAAAATTAATCATATTTAATGTCAAAAACATTAAATATTCAATTATTTATGCTTAAAAGCGATCAAATAGATTCTTATTGTACAATTAGTTAAAAAAAATCTTTATCCAAAATTTGGTAATTTGAACCAGACAATTATCTTTGCGCTACATTTTGAAAAAAAATAAAGTCAAAACAATGAAGAAATTATTAGCAATCTTAGTTATAGCTGGTGCTGTAGCTGCATGTAACAACGAAAAAACAGAAGAAGTAAAGAAAGATTCAGTTCCTCCTACTACTGTTGACACTACTAAAAAAGATACAGCTGTTAAACCAGTAGCTGACACAACTAAGAAAGATACTGCTGCTAAAGCAAAATAGTCTTAGCCAAATCTAATTAATAAAGGCTGCCCCGAAAGAGGCAGCCTTTATTTTTTGCACAAAATACCGAATTCATTAGGCATTCAAGTGAACATCCCAATTAACTTTATATTCCGTCAAATTCTTAACATTCAAAAACAACCCAGATGGTGCATTAAATTCAGCGAAACTAGCTACATAATTCGTCTCTGGTTTTACATCAATTAATATTCCAACCATTGCCCCATTCTTCGCCGCACTCAGATAGTAATAGATTGGAACTATATTAGGATTCTTTAAAATAAAAGTACTGCTGCTTAAAATAGGAACTTCTAAACAATTGCTCATCCCTCCTACCAATAAAGTACCACTTGCATTAGTGCCTGTGCTATGATGCGCAGCATTAAGCAGACTAAAATCGAAAAAGGAATTACACTTTTCCCAATTGGGAGAATACATAAGCCCAATTTTATACATCACATTCATCAATGCATCTTCTACAGGGGCTCTCATAGTAATTACTTCGGAACTAATGGTTTTTGCCTTACCCTTTTTATCAGTCTGATTACTTAAAGCAGCTATTATACTTGCATTGTACCCAGAAAATATAAGTGCAAATGGAGTTCCCCCTAAAGTAGATTTATATTTTTCTGCAGTTACAGAAAATTGATTGGCAATCTCTAAGATATTAGCTCTTGTCAACTTTGAGAAAGCTGTAAGACCACCAGGGAAAAATTCAATATACTCCATAGAACCATCCGGATAAATACTAGCAATAAGATTATATTTTCCTCTTACTGCATCAGCAAAATTCCTTACTACATTATTTAGCCCTGCTGTAGTACTTTCTTTTATTGCTTTATTTACTGATTTATCTTTAGAATCGCCAAAGTAAACTAAATAAGAACTACTTAATGGAGCTAACACAATATCTAATATGCCGCCAATATTTGCCGTGGTTAGCGTGGCTATTACAAACCTACAAAACAACTGTAACCTAGAATCGATAATAGTTGGAGCATTGAACAAGTCGCTAAAAAAACTTTGAAATCTGTTAAGCCTTTTCATGTATTGAATTTTTTAAATAAATAGTTCGTTTTAATCTGATGGTAAAGGTTTATCTTAATTTGATTATAAACAACGAAAAAATGCATCTATTAACTTATCATTAACTGTAATATATTATTTATTTTATTAAATAGGCCGCTCAATATAAATACCCTTATTTTATAGTAATTTAAATTAATAAAATAGGGTATATTAATATTGTACAACTAGATTTTAGTCGTTCCTTTTGCTATACTATTCTAATTAAAATTCAGTGAATAAAACAACCTACATTCTGATTAATTACATTTTACACATTTCATTTAAATTAGAAATTTTAAAATGGTAATCCTGAAATTGATTTTTAGTCTATAATATTGAGAAGGATGAATATAAAAAGGTTTTTTAGTCAATAATTATTATAATGATTCATTTAAAATCGTTTTTAAGTATACAAATATTAGAATGATGCAAGTAAAAACGTTTTTAGTCTATAATTATGAGAATGATGCATATAAAATCGATTTTTATATTAAATTTATAGAAATTGATTTATAAAATAGACGCCTTACATTTGTACTAAATACGCTTATAAATTGATATCTGATTTTGACAATAAAATTCTGCAAGGTGACTGTTTAGATATAATGCGCCAAATGCCTGATAAAGCGTTTGACCTTGTTGTAACTTCCCCTCCTTACAATCTGAAAAATTCAACTGGTAACGGAATGAAAGATGGTAGGGGAGGCAAATGGAAAAATGCTGAATTAGTTAATGGATACAGTCACCACAACGACTGTATGCCACATGACGAGTATATTGACTGGCAACATAATTGTTTAAAAGAAATGTACCGACTTTTGAGTGATTCAGGTGCGATCTTTTATAATCATAAATGGAGAGTACAAGATGGTCTACTACAAGATAGAGCTGATATCATTAGAGATTTACCTTTAAGACAAATAATAATTTGGAAACGTAAAGGAGGGATAAATTTCAATGCAGGGTATTTTCTTCCTACTTACGAAGTTATTTATCTTATTGCTAAACCTGAATTCAAACTTGCACCTAAAGCAAATGCATTTGGAGATGTTTGGGAGTTTAAGCAAGAAATGAAAAATGATCATCCAGCACCATTCCCTGTTGCACTTATTGACAGAATTATTCATTCAACATTTGCAAAAAAAATTCTTGATCCTTTCATGGGTTCTGGGACAACAGCTATTGCATCTTTGATAAATGATAGAAAATATACTGGAATAGAATTATCTCCAGATTATTGCGCAATGGCTAACGAAAGAATAGATGCATTTCACAAACAACCTAAATTTAATTTTTCAACTTATAATCAATAACTTCAGTGAAAGCAACAGAAATCATCACCGAAATACAAAATAAATGGCATAACGCTTATTGGTTTTCAAGAATGTTAATCAATAATGACAAATATGTAGCTGTTGGCAAAGAGCCGAAATTGCTTTCAATTATTGCTAGTAGCTTACGTCTTATAGGAAAAGAAAGCAAAGGGAAAAATACTTTAAGTCTACAAAAACAAACCCTTCGAAACATAATTGAAGAACGTTATAAAAAGACGTCTTCTAAAGACAATCGTGTTCAAAGAATGTTGAATGAATTAGACGAAGAGATTAGAACTCTAAGTGACATGGAAGTTTTTATTTTAACTTGTGAAAATATAATGCTACCCCTTTATCAAGCTATTTCAAATATACCCAGTGATGATAAAGAATATACCTTAACAATTGCAAAAGCATATTTAGATATACAAGGTGAAGAAGGTTTAGCAACTGTAATTACACTTTGGGATAACCTAGGTATTAAAGGTTGTTTAACTGCCGAACGAACTGAAATTGTTAGAGCATTTACCACGCTTCGTGTACTTCTAACAAAAGACAAATCTATAAGCGAAGAAGAAAGAGATATAGTACTTACTTCATTTACTCAAGAATTCGAAAGACGAGCAGCTCAGAAAAGAAAAAAGAGAGCAGGAGGTAGTTTAGAAGATGTAACCGATTTTATATTAGGATATTATAAAATAAAAAGAGCTGAAGCCCCTTCTCATTTTCAAGCAGATCTTGAAGTTGATAATTGGGTAAAAACAAAAGATGGATGGTTAATCGGAATCTCTTGTAAAAGAACTATTCGTGAGAGATGGAAAAATGTAAGTAGTAGTAAAGAAATATACAGCAGATTTAAGGTAAAACATATTTATCATGTTGTTACTTTTGATGAAGACTTATCTGACGAAAAGCTTACTTTACTTGGCGAACAAAGACAAATATTCTATTTACCTGACAATAGCAGACGATTGAAACATGCATCAGATCATGTGGGATTAAAAAATTATGTTAGACCAATTTCACAACTGATAAATGATATAAGAAAACAAATTAAATAGTATAATAAAATAAGTACCAATAACCACATTTATTCTTCTTCCCTTTCTTCTTCCAAATCATGCAATGCAATTGCCAGATTATTGGTCTTTACAAATTCGCACCAATGGCACTCTTCCTTACCACAACCGGTATAAAATTCTCTAGCCTGAATCTTTGCCCAAGAACTCGTAATTTGTTGGGTCACCGTTGTAATATCTTCTGGCGTAATGGTTAGCTTTTCTTTGTGATACACTTTCTTCTTATCAGGTTCTACAAAATCAAATTCGGTACTAATTGCTTTCCAGTCTTTAGCATCATAATTATCTATCAGTATTTTATAAAAAACTGCCTGTCTCCAGTAATCGCCTCCATTAGGTTCTTTATCATTTGGTCCTTTCAGTTTGGGTAATGCTTTTTCGTAATCGCCACTTTTGTAGTCTACTACA
>CANFLJ010000075.1 GCA_947447815.1 Chitinophagaceae bacterium
ATGCCATCGGAGAGTATTTTGAAGATGTCGGTATTGCCGGGTATAAAGATGAACTTGATACAAGCGACAATAAAAGCGATGACGAAAAATGCTACCCAAACGATATTTAAAGCCATAATAATGTAAATAATCAGCGACTAAAATAAGTTATAAGCATCTAAAACGGTCTAATAATATGCTTCTGTAGAGAAATTATCATTGATTTATCTGTTGTCAATATACATTTGCGCTTCCAAAAATTATAAAATAAGGATTTATGGCTTTACAAGCAGGGATAGTAGGATTGCCAAATGTGGGCAAGTCGACACTTTTTAATGCAGTGAGTAATAGTGCTAAAGCACAGGCAAGTAATTACCGTTTTTGTACTATAGAACCTAATATTGGCCTGGTAGATGTACCAGACCCAAGACTGGATAAACTGGCAGAATTTGTATTGCCAAACAGAATAGTACCTACTCAACTGGAGATAGTGGATATAGCTGGATTGGTAAGAGGAGCAAGTAAGGGGGAAGGTCTTGGAAATAAATTTCTGGGAAATATCAGAGAAGTAGATGCCATCATTCACGTAGTAAGATGTTTTGAAGATGAGAATGTACTAAGGGAAGAAGGCGCGATTAATCCTATCAGCGATAAAGAAATTATAGAAACAGAATTACAGTTGAAGGATCTGGATAGTGTAGAGAAAAAGATTCCACGTTCGGAGAAACAAGCGAAAGTGGGTGGAGATTCGAAATCGAAAATGGAACTGGAAGTATTAATCCGTTGCAAGAAACATCTTAGCGAAGGAAAAAGCATTCGTTCGATGGGATTGGATAAAGAAGAAAAGACTGCTATTGCTGATTTATTCTTATTAACAGATAAGCCTGTATTGTATGTAGCCAATGTGGATGAGGCAAGCATGCATACTGGTAACAAATATTCCGACATTCTTTCTGCCGAAGCAGCAAAAGAAGGTGCAGATATCATAGTAATGTGTAACAATGTGGAAGCACAGATATCGGAGATGGAGAACCTGGAAGACAAGCAGATGTTTATGGAAGAATACCATATGACGGAGCCTGCTCTGAACAGATTGATCCGTACTGCATATCACCTATTAAACCTGGATACTTATTTTACTGCAGGGGTGCAGGAAGTAAGAGCCTGGACCATACATAAAGGATGGAAAGCACCACAGGCTGCGAGTGTGATACATACCGATTTTGAGAAAGGATTTATCAAGGCGGAAGTAATTGCCTACAACGACTTTATTAACTATGGTAGTGAAGCAGCCTGCAGAGAGAATGGCAGACTAAGAATAGAGGGAAAAGAATACATAGTGCAGGATGGAGATGTGATGCACTTTAGGTTTAATGTGTAGGGAAGTTTAAGAGGTTTAAGAAGTTCAAGAGGTTTAATGAGTTGAACGTTACAATCGTTTAACGTTTATATAATAAAAAGTTGCAAGTTTCTGGTTACTGGTAACCGGGAACTTGCAACTTTTTTTATCGCTATACTCTCTTAATGTTTTAGAGCATTAAGAGAATCTATACGGGCTTTGAATTTATTTTGCATTGCTTTCGTTTTTGCTTTTTCTTCCGGAGTCATCTTTGCAAGTCGTTCTTTTTGCATTTGTTGCAGCTTCCCTTTTTTTTCCTGCTTTTGCTTCATTATTACAGCAGCCTTTCTGGCTTTTGCTTCTTGCTGTTTTTTTTGTTTCTCAGCAGATTGCTGTGTACGTTTTTTTTGTTTGGTACTGTCCTGTGCAATTACTGTGCTGCCAGCAATAATAAGTGTTACAAATAGTAATGAAACTACTTTCTTTTTCATAATAATTAATAGTATTTAAAAAAGTTAATAACCTCAATATAATATGTAGGTTTAAAGAGCAAAAATAAGGATCAGATCAGCATCATTCGCTATCACTGTTATTTTTGGTATTGTTGTTGATTAGTTTTTCCAGAGCGGAAGTAATGATAGAAACGATCAAACTAAAAAGGATTGCCCCTATCCAGCTTTCTACTTTAAAATCATCTACAATGGCAGCCGTCATTTTTACGATGATAACATTGATGACGATTAAAAATAAACCAAGTGTAAATACGGTAACCGGGATGGTGAGTAATATTAGAATTGGCTTTACAAAACTGTTTAGAAATCCCAGTACCAGCGCCACCATTACTGCGGCAAAAGAACCAGAAATATGGATGCCTAAATCCCGTAGTAAGAAACAAGCCAGCAGCACTGCAAGAGAAGTAACCAAAGTTTTAGTAATAAAGCGCATAGTCGTTATTTTGAAGATGGAGAACTATAAGAAGTTCAAAAGGTTTATTAGGTTCAAGAGGTTTAAAAGACAGGTTTTCTTTTTTCCAGAAAAGCAGTAACCCCTTCTTTCATTTCAGGCGATTGAAAACAACTACCAAATGTATGAGTTTCTATAGAATAACCATTTACTTTTTCATCAAAAACGGCATTAGCGGCAGCAATACATTGTGCAATTGCATTGGGCGATTTGCTGTTGATTAATTCGAGAATAGAAATTGCTTTCGGTAACAGTTCTGTTTCTTCTACCACATAGTTTACCAGCTTAAGATGCAATGCTTCTTCTGCATTGATCATGGCTGCTGTAAAAAGTAATTCTAAAGCTTTAGCCTTACCAATGAGTTGTACCAGTCTTTGAGTACCTCCGTAGCCTGGCAATAAGCCTAGGTTAACTTCGGGTTGTCCAAACTTTGCATTCTTTGATGCTATTCTGAAATGGCAACTCATTGCTAGTTCGCAACCACCACCTAGTGCAAAACCATTTACTGCAGCAACTACTGGTTTTGGACAGTTTTCTATTTTAAAAAATACCTGGTGACCTCTTTGGGAAAGCGCCATTCCTTGTTCAGGCGTAAAATCTTTAAACTCCAGGATGTCGGCACCTGCAACAAAACTTTTGCTGCCAGCACCCGTGATGATTACCGAACGGATATTGTTGTTGGTATACACTTCATCAAACAAATTATCTAGGTCATCGAAGACCTGCTTATTTAATGCATTTAATTTATCGGGACGATTGATGGTAACCTTTAATATATGGTTATCTATTTCGGTTAATAGTGTTTGATACATATAATGATAAAGTAAAAAGTAAGAAATACTGATTAGAAATCGCGATGTTCTGCCACCCAGCCTTTGATATAATCTGCGATATCTGCAGTTTCGGTACCCGGAGGAAATAGTTTGCCTACTCCTAAAGCGTTCAGTGATTTCATATCTTCTTCAGGTATAATACCGCCACCAGTAAGCAATACATCATTCATTTGTTTTTCATTCATCAAAGCAATCAGCTTAGGGAATACGGTCATGTGTGCGCCGCTTAAAATACTCACCCCTATAGCATCAACGTCTTCCTGTAAAGCAGCATTTACTACCATCTCTGGCGTTTGTCGGAGGCCAGTATAGATCACTTCCATTCCTTTGTTTCGAAGAGCTGTGGCAATAACTTTTGCGCCTCTATCGTGACCATCAAGTCCTACTTTAGCTACTAGTACTCTTAATGGTCTTGCAGTATTATTATTCATGGTGTCAATCGTTTATATAAATTCAAAATGCAGGGATAAAAGTAAAACAAATTGGGAATCTTAATTGAATTGTTTTCTGTTGAGTGCTTGTTTTCCAGAAATCACGAATTGTTTTAAAGCGTCATTCTGTTGTCCATCAGGAACGCTATAGAGCATTATTTTAAGAGAAGATATTCTGCTGAAAGGGATGGTAATATCATCCATCTGAGTTCCTTGTTTAAAGTGTTTAAATACATCGTCGTTCGCATTAATGGATTCTCTTGTCAGTAGTATTATAGTATTTACATCCTGTGTTTCGGGCAACCAGTACATATAGGAACCTTTGTTGCAATACGCAAAAGGAAGTCCTTGCGAAGGTCCGAAATAATTTAAGGAACCTGCAATTGCATAATCATCGGTTAGTACAAGGGTATGCGATTTGGAATCGTCGGTAAAAGTGCTGAATATTCTCAGAGTTCTGTCTGATACCTCTTTCCATCCCAGCATGTCGGCAAAATCCTGAGGTAATGCATGATTTTGCTGATCATCCCATTTTAAAATACCCGTGGTTAAAAACTGTTTGCTGGAATATAAATCAGATAAGGGTTGTTGTGGAAGGAATGGTACGGCTAATCCTGCTACATACAATCCAAATAAAGCAGAGAAAGTTATCATACCATAACGTAAGAATTTCATATACTTTCTGGTAATTCTATCAAAGTTGTATGCGCCTAATGCAATCAATGCAGGGTATGAATTCAATGCATAGCTTTCTTTAGCATTGATGCTAAATAAAAATATAATTGTTATCAAGAAAGCAGTAAGTAGAAACACATAGTTTACACGACCTTTATTGGTTAGTATAACGTACAACACCCCCATTACCCATAAGTAAAAACAAGGTAATAACATCATGAACTGATTGTTTAAGAAGTCGCCAAAACTGGAATCAGATCTATATCCAGTTCCTTTCATGTCCTGCAATAAATTTGCTACAGGAAAGCCATGTTGTTGTTGCCATAAATAATTGGGTGAAACTATAATAGCTGCTAATATCAGTGCTAAATAGAAGTGATAATTGATAAATATTTTTGCTTTCAAGCTTAGTAATAATCCTATCAGTAATGCAATCATATAAATACCAACTGTGTATTTACTTAGAATACCAAGACCGGCACTAACGGCAAAAAGATAAAGCCAGTAGCTTTTCTCGGTTTGTACATATCGTAAAAGCGTAAGTGCCATTGCAGTGGTAAAGAATAACTCGAAACAGGTAGGAGAAAGGATAAAGTGTATTCTAAGAAGGGAGGTAACAGTAAAAGCCATGAATACAAGGAATACGGAAAATGATCTTCCACCAAATGCGAGCGCCATTTCTGCAGTTAAGTAAAAGGTAAGAGCCCCGAATATGGATGGCCAGAATTTTATCCATACAAAATTATTGCCCCATATCTTGGTAATCCATGCAAATAGCGATATCAAAGGAGGATTTTCGTAGTAGCCCCAATCCAGATGAGCTGCCTGATCTAAATAAAGAAATTCATCTTTATAAGGCTGGTAAACAGCATTTTGTAAAACATATGGGATGAGAATTTTTATTAAGGCAAGTATGATAATTAACAGCCGAATGTTTTTCATTAGTTTAACTATTGGGATATTTGCAAAACAGCAGTTTCATTTTCGCGTATCAAATGATATGCTTAGCATGAAAAGCTAGCCAAATTTACAAATATTTTGAAGAAGTTGTTTTATCATAGTAAACTATTTAACTATGCTAGCTAACTCCTGATAATATTAATACACTTAATGATAAACGAACAATACGATATTATATTATTTGATGGGATCTGTAATCTCTGTAATGGCTTTGTAAAGTTCATTATACGATATGATCAAAAAGAGCATTTCAAGATGGCTTCTTTACAATCTGAAATAGGACAAAAGCTACTGTTGGAATATGCAATAAACAATACCGACAACCAATCTGTTGTCTTTATTACCAGCAATAGCGTATACCTGCAATCGGATGCTGCATTAAATATCCTTAAAAATCTAGGATACCCATGGAAATTAGGTTTTATGTTGATACTGATACCTCGATTTATAAGAGATGCCGTTTATCGTTTTATTGCCCGTAACCGTTATCGATTTTTTGGAAAAAGAAATGAATGTATCATCCCTGATGAAAGAATGAAAAAGCGATTCTTGTAATTTGTTTCAAGTATAGTTTAATAAAAAATTGTTCTACCCAAAGAAATAACCTGCATGCTGATAAAATTCAGCGTCTACTCTTTTTTGAGTAGTAACAGCCATCTCAAGATCTACCGGTACTATTGCGTTTCCTTGCAATGCCACCATGCAGCCATAGGCATTAGCAATGACCAGTTCTGCCGCTTTTACCCCTAATTTGGTTCCCAATACTCTATCAAATGCGGTAGGAGTTCCTCCCCTAATAAGATGGCCTAATACGGTTGCTCGAGTATTGATCCCGGTTCTTTCTTCTACCAGTTTAGCAATTCTTGGACCTATCTCTTTCTTTTCGAGCCTTACATTTCCAAAGTCATCGGTTTCAATTTCTGTAAGATTAGTGCCAGCAAGTTCAAACCCTTCAGCAACACAAATGATGCAATAGTTTTTACCACGATTTTTACGTTCCATTACTTTATCTACTACTTCTTCTATGGTCTTAGGAAACTCAGGAATTAATATCATATGAGCGCCTGCAGCCATGCCTGCCTGAATTGCAATCCAGCCAGTATGACGCCCCATTACTTCTACTACAAAACATCTAGAATGAGATTTGGCGGTAGTATGTAAACGATCTATTGCATCAGCTGCAATATTGGTAGCGGTATCAAAACCAAAAGTATAATCGGTACAGGAAAGGTCATTATCAATAGTCTTAGGTACCCCAATCATGTTCATACCCATTTTCTGCAGTTTGTTTGCAACGCCTAATGTATCATCTCCACCAACTGCAATGATACCTTCCAGACCAAGTTGCTGCATAACCTTTCTTACTTTCTCAGGTCCATCTTCTATTTTCATAATGTTGGTACGGGAAGATTCTAGTATTGTACCTCCAAGTGTTTGAATGTCTTCTACCATTTCCAGTGTAAGATCATTGCCATCACCCGTAAGAGCACCTAGCCAGCCTCTTCTGAATCCAAATACCTGAATATCGTGTGTAAGACAAATTTGTACAACGCCTCTTATTACGGCATTCAATCCTGGGCAGTCGCCACCGCCAGTTAAAATTCCAATTTTTCTCATGTTTATTCTGTTTAGTGAGCCAAATCTATCTTTAATAAATCATAAAATAAGGCAAAATGAGATATGTCATGTTTTATGTTGATAGTTGTCATATATTAAAATGCTTAAACAAGATGTATTCTATATGATAATTTTGCGTCTGAAATGCATTTCGGTACAATCTTAGGATATAAAGTAAAATAATTTGTTTAATTATGGATAGTATTAGTTAAACAAATTTGATTTTTAGTTGTTTACTATACCAATGAAATCAGTTGCAATAATTGGATCGGGCTTTTCGTCTATGGCATCGGCCTGCTTTCTTGCAAAAGAAGGTTGGGATGTATCGGTGATTGAAAAGAACAGTATGGCAGGTGGAAGAGCACAAACATACTCTGCCGATGGTTTTATGTTTGATATGGGTCCAAGCTGGTACTGGATGCCTGATGTATTCGAAAGTTTCTTCAATAAGTTTAATTATACAACCAGTGATTTTTATGAACTGGTAAGACTTAATCCCAGTTATTCTGTAGTATGGAACAATAAAGAAGAATGGAAAATTCCTGCTACAGCTAAAGCCTTAGGAGAATTGCTGGAAACACAAGAGAAAGGTGCTGCTAAGCAACTGGAATTGTTCTTGCAACAGGCCGGTACTAAGTATGCAATAGGTATGCAAGACCTGGTAACAAAACCAGGATTAAGTGTGCTGGAGTTTTTTAATAAAGATTTTGCCAAAGGAGTATTTAGTCTAGATGTTTTTGTATCTATGAAAAAACATGTGGCAAAGTTTTTTAAAGATAAACGAATTCAGATGCTTATGGAGTTCCCTGTATTATTTCTGGGTGCCTCTGCTGATAAAATTCCTGCGCTATATAGTTTGATGAATTATGCTGATATTGAATTAGGTACCTGGTACCCAATGGGTGGTATGCATGAACCTGTAAAAGCAATGAAAAAGATTGCCGATGAACTGGGGGTTAAATTCTACTTTAATGAAGAAGTAAAAGGATTTAATGTATTAAACAATAAAATAAAATCCGTTTCTACAAAAGATAAAATATTTGAAGCCGATGTAATTATCTCTGGGGCTGATTATCACTTCACAGAAATGTTGTTGCCTTCTAAAAACAGAAGCTACAAAAAAGAATACTGGGATAGCAGGGTAATGGCACCATCCTGCATATTATTTTATCTGGGACTGAATAAAAAATTGCCTGACAACATCACGCATCATACATTGTTTTTTGATGCAGACTTTCAGCAACATACAGATGAGATATATACTAATCCAATAATGCCCACGGATCCATTGTTTTATATGTGTTGTCCTTCCAAAACCGACAATTCAGTAGCGCCAGAAGGATGTGAGAACGTGTTTTTATTAATACCAATAGCAGCAGGATTAACCAATGATACAGAGATTGTAAGA
>CANFLJ010000076.1 GCA_947447815.1 Chitinophagaceae bacterium
GTATTATTCATATATTTTCCATACATTTTAGGGAACCAATGGTAGATACCCGCAAACATACCAAACATAGATGCAACACCCATTACAATGTGGAAGTGGGCAATAACGAAGTATGTATCGTGCAAGTGAATATCGATAGAAGAGTTGCCCAACCAGATACCAGTAAGACCACCAGAGATGAATAAGCTAACGAAACCGATAGCGAATAACATTGCTGGAGTGAAACGGATATTCCCTTTCCATAATGTTGTTAACCAGTTGAATACTTTGATAGCAGAAGGAACGGCAATTAATAAAGTAAGTAATACGAATATTGATCCTAAGAAAGGATTTAATCCGGTTACAAACATGTGGTGTGCCCATACCAAGAATGCCAGTACTGCAATAGCAAAAAGGGAACCTACCATCGCCATATAACCAAATATTGGTTTGCGTGAATTGGTAGATAATATTTCGCTCACCATTCCCATTGCTGGTAATAAGATGATGTACACCTCTGGGTGACCTAAGAACCAGAATAAGTGCTGGAACAGAATTGCACTACCACCTTCGTTAGGTAAAGCTCCTACACCATTTACGAAGATATCGCTCAGGTAGAAAGAGGTTCCAAAATTTCTATCGAATATTAATAAAATAAAGCCAGAGAATAATACCGGGAAAGAAAGTACACCAAGTACTGCTGTAAAGAATAATGCCCAGATGGTTAAAGGTAAACGAGTCATGCTCATACCCTTTGTACGCATGTTTAATACTGTAGCGATATAGTTAAGACCTCCTAATAAAGAAGATACCACGAATAAAGCCATTGCTACTAACCAAAGATCCATCCCTGTTTTAGAACCGGGAGAAGCAGAACCTAGCGCACTTAAAGGAGGATAAGCTGTCCAGCCACCGCTAAAAGGACCAGTTTCAACAAACATAGAAGATAGCATTACTACTCCTGCGATGAAGAAGAACCAGTAGCTAAGCATGTTCATGAAAGGAGAAGCCATATCTCTTGCACCCACCTGAAGTGGAATAAGGAAGTTGGCGAAAGTACCACTTAAACCAGCGGTTAATACGAAGAAAACCAACACGGTACCGTGGGTAGTAACCAGTGCATAATAAGCTTCGGGAGTGATATGACCACCTTTAGCCCATTTGCCTAAAATATCTTCTAACCAAGGGAAAGTAGTATCGGGATAACCTAATTGTAAACGAAAGAAAACACTCATCAGACCACCTAAAACAGCCCATATCATACCAGTGATAAGGAATTGTTTAGCAATCATTTTATGATCCATACTAAAGATGTACTTGGATATAAAAGACTGATGATGTTCGTGGTGATCGTGATGACCATGTGCATCATGTGCTGTATGTAAAGTAGCCTCGTGACTCATATTCTTATTCTTTTCTATTGCTAAATTATTGTTGTTCTTACTAGTTTTTAACCATTGTAGTGGTAGATACGGCAGAAGTTGCTGTAGCAGCCTTAGTAGTATCTACTGCTTTTTCTGCTGGTGCTTTCTCTGGAAAAGCGGCAAAGTAGTATGGTTTTTGTTTTGCTAACCATGCATCATATTCTTCCTGAGAAACTACTACAATCACACCCTTCATAGAGTAGTGACCATTGCCACACATCTGATCGCAACTGATTTCGTACTGGAAGTTTGGATTGCCAGTCTTTGTTTTCATTTCTTCAGTAGTAAACTTAGGCGTAAACCACATCGTAGTAGGGATACCTGGAACAGCATCCATTTTTAAACGAAACTGACTAAGACCAACATCATGAATTACATCTCTAGAACCGATGATTAATTTGCATGGTCTGTTTTTTACAGCGTACATAGTACCTTCTGTAACGATATCATCATGCGTGAAAGGATCATCTTTTAAGTTAAGATCGGCGCTATCTCTCCATATTAAACCAAGAGAGTTAGATGCAGGATCGATAACTTTAAAGTATTTTTTACCAAAAGTTGCATCTTTACCTGGATAACGGAAGATCCATCCGAATTGTTTACCCGTAACTTCAATCTGAATAGCTTCTTTAGGAGCTTCGCTGGTAAAGAAAGACCAGTTTTTAAGACCAAAAACAATCAGACCAGTTAATACAATTGCAGGAACTGAGGTCCATAGTATTTCCAGGAAATTACTATGAGAGAAGAAATAAACCTTGCGGTTTTCCTTTTCCTGATATTTATAAGCAAGTACAAAAAGCAATATTTGTGTTGCAATAAAAGTAACGCCAGTAACACCTAGTGTCCACCAGATCATTAAATCTACTTTTTCACCTTGAACAGAAGCAGCTTCTTTTGATAATAATGATTTATCAAAATAAAGATGGTTGCAATACCAAACACCAATCAATCCCAAAACCAGGAATACAATCATCAGAAATCCGTTGATTTTATTGGTTTGTTTGCGGTTTTCTTCTTCTCCTTTTAGTACAGCAACGTATTCACTGGCTTTAGCTATTTGAAAAATAACTACAAATACCAGCAGTAAAACGGCTAATGATAAGTACATAGTCATAAAATATTCCGTAATTTTCTATTGTTATCTAATCCTTCTATTTTTATTGCTCCGTAATATGCTGCAATAATAGGTATTGCAAAGCATATATTTTAGTATGCATCTTCACATACCTGAAAAATATTGTATAGACTTACTTGGTGCATCTATACAATATGAATATTATGTATGATGAATAATACTTTCTTTTAGGAACGGATGGTACTTAGAAATTAGTGGTTTGCTAGCTAATGCCTTGGCAACGAAATAAATCATTATTCCAACAAAGAAGCTTAATACACCAAAGTCGAACCAACCTAAAGATGCGCTACCTGGACGTACACTTCCCATTACCATCTGATAGAAATCTACCCAATGACCAAATATGATTAATACGGCCATGAAAGTAATTAAAGAGAAATTTCTTTTAGCCCCTCTCTTCATTAAGATAAGAATAGGGCAAACGAAATTGATAATTAAGTTTAAGAAGAATATACCTCTGTATTCGCCCTGGAATCTATTTTTGAAATAGATCGTTTCTTCCGGCTGATTGGAATACCATATCAACATGAACTGAGAGAACCATAAGTATGTCCAGAAGATAGAGAAGGCAAACATGAATTTACCGATATCGTGTAACTGCTCTTCGGTAGTATATTCAAGGTATCCTTTATTTTTAAGGTAAACCACCCAAAGTGCTACCAAGCTCATACCACTTACAAAAGAACTTGCAAATGTATACCAGCTATACATGGTGCTGTACCAATGAGCATCGATACTCATTAACCATAACCAAGGAACAGTAGAACCAACTGTAAGTGCAAACCATACTAAGAACATGGAAGCTCTTACGGTATTTCTTAGAATGAAAGAAGCACCTACTTCTTTAGTCATAGCTTCTACATCTGCTTCGCTGCTTAACTGTCTCATTCTCCAACCTAATAGAGACCAAAGACCCACTGCTAAAATAGACCAGATAGCAAAGAATTTTACGTTCAAGAAACCAGACTTACCATTCAACACAGCATCTTTAGAAACAGCAGTAGTATCTAACCAATGATAGATATGATGTTTATCTGTAAATACTACAAATAATAATATAGCTAAGGTGATTGTACCAAAAATAGGCACTAATGTAGAAATTGCTTCCGGTATTCTTTTAAAAGAAACCTGCCATCCGCCCATTGCCAATGTAGTAACACAAACAAAGAACATACTGGCATTACACACTAATGTCCAGAATATAGTATTGTACATTAATGTACCAATAAACTCAGCTTGTTGAGCCTCTGTACCTCGCCCTTTAGTAATAAAGCCAGCAACTATAGCTAGTACACCAATTGCTATCAGCGCTAAAGACCAAGTTTTTAATTTAGAAGGAATCTCAAAATTCAGTTTAACCGATGCCATTTATTATATCTTTAATCTTGAAAAGTATTTATCTTAATCTTATATTTTCTAATAACACTATTTAGCAGCTACCGCTTCTTTTGTAGTTGCTTTGCCTTCAGCTTGTTTTTGCTTGATGTAAGCAATTACTTGCCAACGTTGTTTTCTGTTCAATTGAGAAGCATAGCTACCCATTAAGTTTTTACCATAAGTAACAGAATAGTACATCTGTCCTACAGGCATTGCTTCGTATTTTTTATCTCCAACCAATGTAGCTGGTTTTGCAGGATAAGGACCTTCGCCACCTTTATACAATGGACCATTACCATCCAGTTTTGCACCATGACATATACCACAGTTAATCAGGTATAATCTTTCTGCTTCTACTAAATCGTTTTTAGATAGAGAGTCGATAGGACTTTTTACTTGCTTAGAAGCAAAGTAATTAGTAGTATCTCCAGTAGCATCTTTAGCAACATGGAAAGGCATTTCTTCACCTCTGGCAATAGTACCTGCAACAGGCATATTGGTATAATTGATACCAGAATCCTTTAGGTTGCTGTGGTCAGAGTATGTTTCGTATGCTCTGCTGTATGCCATATCAGGCATGTAAACATCATTTGGATTACGCTTAACTTCATCACTACAAGCAACGAAAGCAGTCATTCCAAATACAGATAATAATATGGTATAAAACTTCTTCATCTTCTTTTAATTCTAATATTAAGCAGCTACTGTTTTGTGTTCAAATAATACTTCATCTTTGTCATAACGACCTAACCACCAGCCTTCTTCCGCTACCTGAACGTCTACTTCTACAGCGCCGGTACCTTTCATAAAGCCTACAAGATCATCCACATTTGTTTTGTCGTTACATTCTATCACCATTACAAATAGATCGTCGGTAGCTCTTGGGTGAAAGTGGTGCTTTTTTACAAATGGTGCCAACTGACACAAGTAACAAAATGTAAGTACCATACCTACTGCTGCGAATAATACGGTCAACTCGAATATGATTGGAATCCATGCTGGTAAAGCAAAGTGTGGTTTACCACCAATATCCAGCGGCCAGTCTTTGGTAAAGATCCAAGTAATACAACTTAATGCTGTAGTAGTACCGGTAATACCATAGATAAATCCTGCTGTATGTAAGCTTGTTTCTCTCATTCCTAATGCATGATCTAAACCATGAACAGCAAATGGAGTATAAACATCCTGAATTTTATATCCTGCAGTACGCGCTTTTTTGACTGCTGGAAAAAGTACATCCTCATCGTCAAAGCTAGCTACT
Source organism: Chitinophagaceae bacterium (assembly GCA_947447815.1). Lineage (GTDB taxonomy): Bacteria > Bacteroidota > Bacteroidia > Chitinophagales > Chitinophagaceae > CANFLJ01. The sequence goes on from CANFLJ010000076.1 coordinate 5,177, forward strand.
ACAAATTTCTTTTTAGCCATATATTTTCAATTATAAGAGCCCGATAATTTATTTAATAATATTAGTTATGTCCTCCGTTTTCTACCGTAGTATGTCCATGACCACTATGTGCAAATACCTCGGCAGGTACATGCTCTAAATGATGCATTTTCTCCTTGTAGCTTTCACCGGTTGTTTTCAATACGTACTTAATTTCCGCAATTGCAATTACAGGGAAGTATTTAGCAAACAGGAAGAAGCAGGTAAAGAACAATCCAAATGTACCCATGTAGAAACCAATTTCCCAGGTAGTAGGACTGTAGTACACAGACCAGCTGGATGGTAAATAATCTCTGTACAAAGAAGTAACTATGATTACAAAACGCTCGAACCACATACCAATGTTTACTATTACACTCATGAAGAAAGTAACTACCAGATTTCTTCTCATTTTCTTGAACCAGAAGATCTGCGGGCTGATTACGTTACAAGCCATCATACCCCAGTAGCTCCATCCATAAGGACTGAATAAGTAAGCACGGCTATACCAGAAAGTATATCCTTCATATTTATTCTGACTGTACCATCCCATGAATAACTCGGTTAAGTATGCTATACCTACGATAGATCCTGTTAATACAATTACTTTATTCATTGCCTCAATGTGACCCATGGTAATATAATCTTCCATGCCAAATACCTTACGGATGATAATCATTAAGGATTGTACCATTGCAAAACCGGAGAATACTGCACCCGCAACAAAGTATGGAGGGAAGATGGTAGTATGCCATCCTGGAACAACCGAAGTAGCGAAGTCAAAAGATACAATTGTGTGTACAGAAAGTACCAGTGGTGTAGACAAACCTGCCAATACTAAAGAAAGACTTTCGTGTCTTTGCCAGTGCTTTGTAGAACCTGTCCAACCAAATGATGCTATACCATATAATCTTTTACGTAATTTAGTGAACGCTCTGTCTCTTACGGTTGCAAAATCCGGCAATAGACCAGAATACCAGAACAATAAAGAAACGGTGAAGTAAGTAGAAATCGCAAATACGTCCCAAAGAAGTGGAGAGTTGAAGTTAACCCATAATGGTCCTCTTGAGTTAGGGTAAGGCAAACAGAAGAATGCCATCCATACACGACCCATGTGGAAGATAGGGAACTGACCGGCACACATTACCGCAAAAATCGTCATTGCTTCTGCAGCACGGTTTACACCTGTTCTCCATCCTTGTCTGAACAGCAATAAGATAGCGGAAATAAGCGTACCAGCGTGACCGATACCAACCCACCAAACGAAGTTAGTAATATCCCAACCCCAACCGATAGTCTTGTTCAGGTTCCACTGACCAATACCATAAGTTACATCACGATATACAGAATAAACACCGAACATTAGTAAACAAACGGCAATGTAAAAACCAACATACCATAATTTACTTGGCTTAGCTTCAATTGGACGAACAATATCTTCAGTTACCTGAGCAAAGGTTTTATGTCCGTAAACCAATGGTTCCCTTAGCTGCGACTCGTACTTTAAATGCATCCGATAAAATATTTTCTTCTTACAAAAAATTAATACTTATTAAATTATCCCTCGTGAGATACTTTCTTTTCTTCTTTTCCTTCTGCTTTTACTGCTTTTTCTTCTTCAATGTTTCTAACTTTAGCTAAGTAGCTTACGTTAGGTAATACGTGAAGTTGTTCTAAAGAGTAGAATAAACGCTTGCTGTTTTCTTCTCTGTGCAATGAAACAGCGCTCTTAGCATCGTTAACATTACCAAAAACAATTGCGTTGGTAGGACAAGCTTGCTGACAAGCAGACTTAACATCCCACTCGTTATTTTCTCCGCTCTTCAATGGACGGCTTTCTTTTTTAGCCTTTAATTTTCCTTCTTGTAAACGTTGAACGCAAAAAGAACATTTTTCAATCACACCACGGCTTCTAACGGTAACATCAGGGTTCAATACCATTCTGTTAAGATCGTCAGTCATCATAGTAGTTACATCGCTGATAATACCTTTTTGATTATCTGGGAAGCTATCTGCTCCTGTATAATCAGCCCAGTTGAAACGACGTACTTTATAAGGGCAGTTGTTAGCACAATATCTTGTACCAATACAACGGTTATAAGTCATTTGGTTTAAACCTTCGCTGCTATGGTTAGTAGCGGCAACAGGACAAACATTCTCACATGGAGCATTATCGCAATGCTGACACATTAATGGCTGGAACACTACATTTGGATTCTCTAAATCGCCGGTATAATAACGGTCAATTCTTAACCAATGCATTTCATGTGCTCTCAATACTTCTGGTTTACCCACAACAGAAACGTTATTTTCTGCAGTACAAGCTACCACACAAGCACCACAACCGTTACAAGCATTTAAATCAACGCTCATACCCCATTTGATACCCGGCTTGTCGTAAACACCATATAGTGTACCCTCTTTTCTGAAGTTCTCCACTCCACCAAAAGGTTTTAATTCTTCTTCTCTTTCTTCTAAAACAATTGAAGGATGCTCTTTAAATTCTGCAAGAGAAAACTCTTTCATCACCTCGGTACGGTTACCTTGTTTGGTATTGTACACGTTGTGTGTTTGAGTAAGTGCAACTTTATATAATTCTTTTGTATCCGCTAATTGAACTTCAACAGCAGCAAAACTGATAGTAGCACCGCTTAGTGAAGTGAAAGGAAATACGTTAGCACCAACCATTCCGCCTTCATCTGTTACAGCAGCGCGACCAACTTTTGGTGTTCTACCAAAACCAAGTGCTACCCCTACTGTATTAGGATGTGTACCAGGAATAATTAAAGCCGGAAGCGTAACTTTCTTACCATTTACGGTAATATCAACCAGGTGCTTAGGAGGTTGTACCTCGTAAGAATCCGCTTGACCGTTATTGGTTAAGTCTATTCCTAATAAAGTAATAGCCATTGCAGGAGA
>CANFLJ010000077.1 GCA_947447815.1 Chitinophagaceae bacterium
CTTCTTAAAGATAGCCGATTTAGGTTCTTTATCGCTTTCATCATGATTCATAAAATCTACTGCAAATACAGGATTCATGATAAATGCTACCACCAACGAAGCTGCTAAAGTAAATATAAGCATGGTAGGTAAATACACCATGAACTTACCAATGATACCAGGCCAGAATAGTAGTGGAAAGAAAGGTGCTAAAGTAGTTAATGTACCTGCCAATACAGGTACAAACACTTCCCCTGCTGCCATACGGGCTGAAATTGCCGAGGTTAATCTACCCTTGCCATGTACAAATATTCTATGGGTATTTTCTATCACCACAATAGCATCATCCACAATTATACCCAGTCCAAATAGGAGTGCAAATAATACAATGAAATTAAGGGTCACATGGGTACCCACAATAGCATCTGCACCCGGTAGGAATACAAAGGCAACAAACATACTCAGTGGTACCGACAGGGCAACAAAGAATGCATTAACTACCCCCATAAAGAACATCAGGATAATCAATACCAATATAAATCCAATGATGATTGAATTTACAAGATCAGTAAAGGAGGTTCTTGTTTTGATACTCAAATCCCCTGTAACTACCGACTTCAAATCTTTAGGAAATATTACCCCTTTAGCATCTTCAACAGCCTTCTTTACAGCATCACTGGTTTCTATCAGATTCTCCCCACTTCTCTTGATGATGTTCAAGCTCACTACATTTTTGCCATCCAGTCTGGAAAAGCTTTCGCTTTCTTTAGTAGTATCAATTACCTTGGCAATATCTTTCAGATAAACAGGACCTCCTGTTTGATTGCGAATTACAATCTTCTCTATATCAAATGCAGTTTTTAATTGCCCTTTCAACTGAAGGTTTCTACGCATAGTTCCTACTTCCAGCAAACCACCCGAGATATCAATATTTTCGCGAGAAATAGCACCACTGATATCATCAAAAGTTACGCCAGCACTTTGCATTCTGTAGTTATCTACGTTCACCTGAAACTCTCTTTCCGGAGCACCTACAATATCTACTCTATTAATCTGAGGTATCTCTTCCAGTTTATCTTTAAAATCATCAGCAATCTTTTTCAGACGCTGCATATCGTAGTCACCACTAAGGTTTACATACATAATAGGTCTGTCGCTAAAACTAACCTCCATTACGGTTGGTTGCTGTGTAAGATCATTGGGTAAATCTGTCTTTGATTTATCTACAGCATCTTTCACTTTCTGAAGCGCTACATCCGTTTTAACGTCTGTATCAAACTCTACAATGATGGCGCTATAGTCCTGTTGCGAGGTACTGGTAAACTTCTTAATCTTAGCACCAGTTATACTTTTAATTTGCTTCTCGATCGGGCGAGTTACTAAGTTCTCTACATCCTTTGGAGAATTACCTACGTATACCGTCTGTACATATATAGTAGGAATAACGATATCTGGAAACTGTTCTTTAGGCAGTGTTACAAACTGATAAATCCCCATGATACTAAAAATAAGCATCACTAGATAAATCGACGTTTTATTTTTTATACTCCATGTAGTGGGACCAAATTCTTTGAACTTGCCCTTGAAGTCTTTTACTAAACTCATGATAATAATTTATTATTTAATAAATAGGAAACAGGACTCCCCTTTACTTAATTTCTGTTGTTAATACTTGCCCTTCATATAAGCTCTGATATCCTTCAGTAACAATGGTATCTCCTGCTTTCAACCCAGATTTAATTTCCAGAACGTCTCCATAAAGTTGCCCTATAATTACCGTTCTTTTTCTGGCCACCAGCTTTGCTCCTTCTTTTACAGCGGTCATAATAAACTTACCTTTCTCATCGCTTTGAATGGTATTTACAGGAACAATTATTGATTTAGCAACAGCATAGTCCTGAATTTTTACAATCGCAACCTGATTTGGATGAAAGTCTTTGTCGGAAGGTATTTTAGCTTCTGTAAAAAAGCTTCTATTGCTAGGGTCTATCAATCTTCCGGCTACAGATATATTTGCATCAATAGTCTTATTGATATCCGGCAAAGACACTTTTACAGCTGTTCCTACTGCTACTTTATTCAAATAGTTTTCAGGTACTTGTGTAGTAATCTTTAAATGCTCTGTATTGACTATTTTCAATTGACTGGTTCCTGATGCACTTACTCCGGTAAAAGTCTCTCCTACTCTTACATTCACCTCATCCAGCACACCACTTATTTCAGCAGTTACATTCGTAAAATCTAATTGCTCTTTAGTAATTTTCAATTGTTCTTGTGCTGTCTTCAATTGATTATCTACTGTTTCATAATTATTTTTAGCACTGATATATTGTACTTCTGTACCTATATTCTGCTCCCACAAGTTCTTTTGTTTCAGATAGATATTCTTTGTAAAGGCTAACTGTGTTTTTAAAGTTTCCAGATTTTGTTGTGCAGCTAATAAACTTTGTCTTGCTATGGCATCATCCAGTTTTATAAGTAGTTGACCTTTTTTTACTACATCACCACGTTTTACTAAAACTGCTTTCACCTGACCTGGGCCACCACGCGGGGTAACCATACTTACATTTTCAGATTCAATTTTACCTTGTAAATCTATATAGTGCGTAAAGCTTTCTTCTTTAAGTACACTAATAGTTACCAGCTTGCCTTTTTCTGTTTTTGAAGAAGTGTCCAGCTTAGCTATCTCTCCTTCCAATGTTGTAATTTCCTTTGCTAGTTTGGTTTGCTGCGCTCTTAGTTTTTCTAAGGCCTCTTTTTTCTCCAGCAATACTTTATTCTGATCTTTGTTGCCACATGCAACCATCCCTGTTATTGCAGCTATTACTGCAATTAGTTGTAATAATTTATACATTTTACTATTGATTTATTATTGATTAATTATGGAAGTTTTCCAGTTGCTTTTAAGAAGTCTACTTTAGCTATTACGGCATCATATAGAGCAGTTATATAATTTGTTTGAGCAGATTTTAAATCTGTTTCAGCAGCATTTATTTCTGTGTTTGATCCTGTACCTGCTTCAAACTTTTTCTTTGTTTGATCATATACTTTTTCTGCTAACACCATGTTTCTTTTCTGTGACTCAACTGTAGAAATTGCAGAGTTAAATTTTAAGGTAGCAGAGCTTAATTCATTATTAACAGAAAGTTTAAAGCTTTCAATAGTGTTATTGGTCTTTTGCAATTCATACTTTGATTGCTTAATCTTAGAATCTTTGCTAAACCCATCAAACAGGGAGATAGAAGCGTTCAATCCAAAATAAGAAGTTGTATACCAGTCTCCTTTTTCAAAGAAAGTCAATTTGTTTCTCTGAGCATTTTTACCATATACACCAACAGCTGCAATGGTAGGAAAATAAGATAATTTATATCTTTTGATATTATACTCGTTCAGTTTCTTTGCCAACTCCAGATATTGATACTCTTTTCTATTCTTATATATTGAAGCAGTATCAGTTAATAATCCAGATTTAATATCATCATAGGTAATATTATCTTTCAATGTCAAAGTTTCTTTTACAGGCATTCCTATCAATGTCTTTAACCCTAAATATCCAATTTCAACAATATTCAAAACCTTTTCTTTTTCTGTTTTCAGATTAGAAAGTTGAACGGTCAATTTGTCTACATCCAGTTGTTCTGCAAATCCATTTTTATAGATCTCTTTTACATCTTTCAACAGCTTTTCTATTCTTTCGATATTCGCATCCAGAAGCTCTATCTGACTTTTACTTACTGCCAGCTGGTAGTATATTTTGTAGATATTTACTTTAATACTTTCTTCAGTAACTTCTACTGCTTTTTGTTGAAATTTTAATGTAGTATTTCTTGCCTGTAAGCCTACGAATACCTGACCATCAAACAATAATTGTTGTAATTGTAGGGTTCCATTTGCTACATATTTACTTCCAAATTGTGCAGGGATAATTCCATAACTTCCTGGTGCGGTAATTCCATTTCCAGTTTGTCCATTTTGTACATGCTCATGCGTTAATACGCCATATACAGCTGGTGATATAAAATCGGGTATCGACTGTACCGGAATATCATTGTAATAGGTATAACCTACCGAGCCATTTAGTTGTGGGTAAGCAGCAGAAGTAACACCTCTGTTTACCTGCTCCTGAATTTTAATGTCCAGCAATGCGTTCTTTACCTGTACATTGTTTTTCTTCGCATATTCAATACATTGCTGTATTGTAAAGTTGTGTTTGTCGGTCTTTTCCTGAGCATAACTATATGCGATTGTTATACTCAAAAGAACCATTAATAAAATTGATTTCATCATGTCTAATTATTGATTTTTTTGCTTCTTTGTTCTTTATATTTAGTAATTAATTTCTGCCCTTTTGTAGTAGCCAGACCAAATAAGAAATTGTCAGTCATTTCATTCAGTACAGTAGTTGCCTGATATTTAGTTTGTGGAAATATCTCCTGATTAAAAATCAGGAACACAGATGACAACCTATAGATGGTAAGGATATTAAGATTAATATCGGGTCTGTATAATCCTTCTTTTATACCTCTTTCCAGATTATTCTTGATAATCTCGAACATAAACTTGTATTTATGATCATTCAATTTCTTAAATACGGCAGGATGATACTTTTCCAGATCATAGATGAGCGATGGGTTCATCATACTAATCATCTCCTGAAAATTATCCAGAGATAAGAAAAGTTCATGGATAGGATTCTCACATATCACAGCAATGTTTTTACATTCAGATGCATTGCAGGTTAACTCTATATCTACTACGCCCGATACCAGGGCTTCTTTGTCGGGATAGTATTGATAAATAGTTTTTTTGCTCATGCCCAGATGATTGGCAATCTCATCCATGCTTACACTTCTTATGCCGTACAGCATAAATAGTTCGTGTGCTTTTTGTAATATTCTTTCTTGCGGTTCCATTCTTAATATTTCGACCGCAAAACTATGGAAACTTAAAACGTAACCAAAGTTTTTTCAAAAATAATGATGAACGGTAGTTTTTAAACCTGCTATAAATCCATATTAACTGAAGAATATTAATACACAAAATAAATTTGTAACTCAATAAAATCAAGCACTTACAATTTCATTAAACAATATTGACAGATAAAATAATAAAAAACAAAATAGCCACTACTTGCAAGTATCCATAACACACACAATTACAAATTCCTAAAGTTTACGCATAAATTATTTAGAAATCAGAGCCTAAAAATCACTGAACTGAGCTCTAATGCAGGAAAGAAGAATAGTAACTATCATAAAAAAAGATTCATCAGTTTGATTGTAACAAACTGATGAATCTTAGTATCTAAAAAGTATAATATGCTGTCTAATCTTTTTTTACAATAACTTATTCTCTACGGCATATCTTACCATGTCGGAATTATTTTCAAACTGCATCTTTTCAAAGATTCTCTGTTTGTAAGTACTTACCGTTCCAGGACTTAAGTGCAGCGCTTCTGCTATTTCTGTTCCACTTTTCCCATTTGCCAATAGTTTAAATATTTCCAGCTCGCGATTGCTAAGCTTTCCATGCTTATCTTGTTTTGCATCTACTTCAAATGCACCGGCCAGCAACATGGCTAGCTCTGGCGTGATATATTTCTGTTTAGTGGAAAGAATATGGTTAATAGCTTCTACCAGCAATTTTGGTGTAGTCTCTTTGTTCAGGTATGCATAAGCGCCTTCTTTTATGCATCTTAATGCATATACTTCCAAAGGATGAACGCTTAATATTATTACGGGTACATTTATTTTATTCTCCTTCAAATCATGCAATACTTCAATGCCGTTTTTATCGGGCATAGTAATATCAGAGATGATAATATCAAAAGGATGCATGTATGCTTTCTTTAAAAGATCTACTCCATTAGTAACTTCTTCAATGTGGGCATTAGGGTACGCTTCAAACAAAATAGCATAAAGCCCTTTTCTTACAAAAGCGTGATCATCGGCAAGTAGAATTTTCATATAGAACTAGTTTTTTTGGATACTATGAGTCTCAAAAATAAGGTTAAATGTACAGTTAAAAATAAATATTGTACTAATAAAATAATTAAACACTATTTCAAAGCCTCAATATTATTAGGTCTTGAAATGAAATAGATTCTGTGCATGAAATTTATTTAAACTATTGAATAAAATAATTTAAATAAATAAAGTTGTTTGAAAGTTTTAGGAAGCAATAGGTTATAAGTAAAATAAATCATTCAATATTATATTAACTGATAAACTATTGCACCATAAAATAATAAATTGGATATTAAAGACGGAACTAATTATACAATAGTGGTTATTATAAGATATTGGAATTTAAAAACGAGGCAATCCTTACAGCTTACCCTCTCTCTCCAGAAAGAGGGTAAGAAACAGCAAATCGAATTTTGGATATTGGACAATTAAAGACAGGACACATAATTTTTATAGGATATAATTTGCTGTTTTATAAAAATCTATTGTAAGGATAATTTAAAAAGTAAAAACCCTAACATCATTGCAACCTTGTTCGCTGCTACTTTTTGTTTTTTAGTGATGATAAATCTTAAATGTTTTACTTAATTATTCAAACCATATATCTGATTTGAGAATACAAATTTCACTTTTATCATGCTGCCCAACAATAGCAAAACCTATCAATTATATGTCTTTTCATTATTCGCCATTGTCTTTTTAATAAGAGGTGCTTTAGCTTTAAATATTATTAAAAATGTAATTATTAGGGATATTTCAGCTCTTTATAGGGTATCCTGTATAACAATTGTATACAAACAACTAAATATACTTTTGATTTTTACCGTCCATATTGTGCAAAAACTATATATAGATGGCTTTTATTATGGATAATAAAAACATGTATATGCTGAAATAAGTATTGTTTTTTGAAGAAATACATATCTGGCAGTTCCAAGCAGGCTAAAATTTAACATCCCCTCCTACTAAATTTCCTTTGCTGCTATCTTTATCCTTTTATCTTTATCCTTTATTTAACGGATATCAGGCAATGGATTTTCTGTTTATATTATCTCTGTTTAAAACATACACAAATAATTTAGCCCGGCATGAAGGTTAATAGAATTATAAGTCTTTTTATTACATTACTACTTTGCTCGTTTATTGCAGATGCACAGGTATCTTCTGTGCAGTTTGGCAAGAACCGTGTACAGTATAAAAAGTTCAACTGGAAATTTTATCAGTCACCCAATACCAACGTATACGTTACACAGGGCGGTATGGATTTGGGTAAAAATGTGGTACAGATAGCCGAACAGGAATTACCACAGCTGGAAAAATATATGGAGTATAGCATAAAACGCAGAATTGAGTTTATGGTATACAATAGCTATGACGAATACAAACAAAGCAATGTAGGACTAGGCCTCGACTGGCAATCGGCAGGTGGATTAACCAAACTGGTAAACAATAAAGTGCTCCTTTATTTTGATGGCAATCACGAGCACCTGAAACTGCAGATACGGCAAGGTATTGCCAAAGTATTATTCGACAATCTGATGTTTGGCGATGATATTGGCGAAATTGCTACCAATCAAACCCTTCTCGATCTTCCTCAGTGGCTTACCGATGGTTACATCATGTACGTATCCGAAAACTGGAATACTACCAAAGATGATGAACTAAGAGATATTATCCTTGCTGGTGAATATACCAAATTCTATTCCCTGGCAAACGAAAAACCTACCATCGCCGGCCCCGCTTTCTGGTTTTATATGGAAGAAAAATATGGTAAGGAAAACATTCCTTATTTCATGTACCTCTCCCGTTTGTACAAAAGCCTGAACAAAGCAGCCTTGAAAGTTTGTAAAAAGAAATTCAAAGAAGTACTTGCCGACTTCATGACGTTTGAAGAAGAGAAGTATTATAAGGATATGAAAGGCCGAAGAAATGCACCAAAAGGATCGATGAGTGTAATGGAAGACGTAACAGAAAATGATTATTTCAAGTTTCAGGCCAACCCTAATCCACGCAACAATAATTATGCAGTAGTAGAATATAAGCAAGGAAAATACAGCGTAAAATATATCGAGAACTTCTACGATACCAAGGTACTTCTTACCAGTGGTATTAAAATGAAACAAAATCAGGTAAACCCCAACTACCCAATCATTGC
>CANFLJ010000078.1 GCA_947447815.1 Chitinophagaceae bacterium
TATCTCCAAGATTAAATAATGTAAAGTAACCTTAACAACAGTTTCAATTTTTGCAACATGAACAACTCGTATAAAACAATTGATATAGATACAATACAAGGAAATTCCGAGATAAAATCCTTCCAGCATATTTATAGGGTAAATAAATATAGCAATCTAAAGAAATGGATAACCATCATTGGCGTTATTATGATAGCCATTTTATTTTTACCCTGGACACAGAACATCAAGGCAAAAGGCTATGTAACTACGCTACGTCAGGAGGACCGACCACAAGAAATAAATAGTGTTATTGCTGGCAAAATTAATAAGTGGTATATAAAGGAAGGAGATTATGTACAAAAGGGTGATACCATTGCTTTGCTGGATGAAATAAAAGTAGAATATATGGATCCCGAATTACTACAAAAAACTAAAGATCAACTGCAATATAAACAGGCTGCATCAGATGGCTATCAAGGGAAAGCAAATACGTCGGTATTACAAAAAGAAGCCTTAATAAAAGCTAATGAATATAAGCTTCAATCTCTGGATAATAAGCTAAAACAACAGTATTACAAAGTAGAAAGTGATAGCATGGATGTAATGGCAGCAACTAATGATTTTAATATTTATAAAAGGCAAATAGAAGCAGCTAAAGCAATGTTGGATAAAGGGGTAATTTCATTAACAGAGTTTGAAAAGAGAAAGTCGGGATACCAGTCGGCCGTTGCCAAAAAGACCAGTGCTGAAAACAAGCTTTTACAGGACAAAAAAGAACTGGAAAATATATTGATTGATAAAAAGTCGGTCATACAAGATTACAATGATAAAATTGCAAAAGCGGATGGCGATAAATATGCCTCCTTATCACAAATATCTTCTACAGCAGCAGACATATCAAAACTGGAAAACACTTATAATAGTTATACCCTCAGAAACAAGTTGTATTATATTACTGCACCACAAAACGGACAAATAATACAAGCCAAAAAAGGAGGAGTTGGTGAGATTGTGAAAGAGGGCGAAATGCTGGCAGAAATAGTACCTGACAATCCTGCATATGCAATAGAAATGTTTGTAGAACCTATGAATCTCCCATTAGTGTCGAAGGGACAAAAAGTTAGTATCTTATTTGATGGATTTCCTTCCATTGTATTTAGTGGATGGCCTAATACTACTTATGGCACATTTAAAGGCGTAATATCATCCATTGAATCCAATATAAATGATAAGGGTAAATATCGAATACTCATTCAACCCAATGATAAAGAAAAGAAGTGGCCTACACAAATAAAGCCAGGTATAGGGGCATATTGTATTACGCTACTGAAGGATGTACCAATTTATTATGAAATATGGCGAAACATCAATGGATTTCCTCCTGAATATTATGTGACAGAAAGTGCAGACAAAAACAAAGCTGATGCTAAAAAGAAGAAATAACATGAATAAAATATTGTACATACTATTAATTGGAGCAGTATTAATCACTACCCATGTATCAGGGCAAGAAAACACTTTACTATCGCTTGATTCATTTCTAAATAATGTAAAGACTAATCACCCTATAGCAAAAATTGCTGCGTTAGAAAATGACAAAGCAGCAGCCAACTTAACTTTTGCAAAAAGCGGATTTGATCCAGAACTAAAAGTAGAATCTTCTAATAAAACATTTGGAGGAAACAATTACTATCAATATTACAATCCAGAGTTGAGATATACTACCCCGTTTGGAATAGATGTAAAAGCAGGAATAGAAGAAAACAAAGGCAATAAACTATCTTCGGAAGAATCGTTTGGACAAACCAGTTATTTAGGTATTGAAGCATCACTTGGAAAAGGATTTTTAATAGATAAAAAAAGGGCCACACTTAAGCAAGCTAAAATACTATTACAACAAAGTAAATATGAAAGACAAAAAATATTAAACGATTTATTGCTGGATGCAAAGATGACCTATTGGAACTGGGCTGCAGCATACAAAGCATTTCAGAATTATTCAAATACATTACAATTAGCAAAAAAAAGACAAGAGTTAATTTCCATTGCATATATACATGGCGACCGATCGGAGATGGATACCATTGAATCCTTTAGTCAATACCAACAAATTGTGTTGTTGCAAAATGAAGCTGCCATAAAATTAAATAATGCAAAGTATGAGCTCTTAAACTTTCTTTGGAAGGACAATGATAGCTATTCCGAATTAAATGAAAAAACAGTTCCGGATACTGTTGAATTTGGGCTAAAAAAGTACCTGCCTTCCTTGAAAGATTTATTAGAGCATGTGGGAATTTCGAATCCGGCTCTTGCTACATATGATTATAAGTTGAAGGCTCTTGACATAGAACGTAAATTGAAATTGCAAAGCTTTCTACCCACCCTGGACGTGAAAGCTAATATTTTGAACAAAGGATATAATGTTACCAATAAGATAGAAAATAACTTTCTTGAAAACAATTACAAATGGGGTATTAAATTCAAAGTACCTCTATTCTTCAGAGAAGCCAGAGGTGAATATTTAAAGACTAAATTTAAGATACAGGAAACAACTCTGGAAAGAGAATTAAAAACAAAACAGATTGAGAACAAGATAAATGGATATTATAAAGAAGCCCAGATTTTGTATAACCAGCTAAATACCATTCAAGAAAATATTGCTGGATTATCAATGCTATTAAAAGCAGAAGGGATGAAATTTAACAATGGGGAAAGCTCCTTATTTATGATTAACTCAAGGGAAGTGAAACTAATGGAAACCCAACAAAAAGAAATAGAGTTAAGACTTAAATACCATAAAGCAATAATATTTCTGGAATGGAGTGCGGGTATATCACATTAAATCTTAAACCTATAGAAAAGGATATTTGCATTCAATTAGTTTTTCTTTTTTAGTCTTTAGTTTTTGTATTTGAATTCTTTTTACTTTTTGTTTTTTACTTTTTACTTTGACCTGTTCATTTTTAATTCTTAATTCGCAATAGATTTGCAGCTCTATGAGCAAGCAAATAACTTCATTAAAGTTTTTGATTCTGGTTGGAATGATCATCCTGGCATCCTGCCATCACAAGTTGGTTCCCTCCAAATCGGCTGACCATAATTGTAAACAAACTGGGCAAGCATCTTATTATGCCGATAAGTTTGATGGTCGTAAGACTGCGAATGGAGAAATATTTGATCAGGATAAACTAACTGCTGCACATAAAACATTGCCATTTGGAACCATTGTAAAGGTGACCAACCTGACCAACAACAAAACGGTAATTGTTCGCATAAATGATCGTGGACCTTTTGTAGCAGGAAGAATAATTGATTTGAGTAAAGCTGCAGCTAAAAAGATAGATTTAATATCTGCAGGAGTAGTGAAGGTGACAGTGGTTTGTCAATAAGTTACAAAGTAAAAAGTAAAAAGCTAATACATTTCATATTTGTAGAGGTTACATTTATAAAACACATGAGAATAATACCATTATCAGAAGGCAGTTTTACGGTAGACAAAACAAAAGTTTTTGTTCCATTTGATACAGACATTGACGAATTAAATACGCGATCTGTAGGGAGTCTTCTGGTAGAGATACAACCGTTTTTAGTTATCACCAGTAAGGATATTATTCTCATAGATGCCGGACTTGGTTTTTATACGAATGGGAAATTACAGCTTCATCAGCATCTTGCAGAACACTCCATCAATCCGGAAGATGTAACAAAAGTATTGATGAGTCACTTACACAAAGATCATTCTGGAGGGGTTGCGATGAAGGATAAATACGGTACTTATAGCCCGGCTTTCCCAAACGCCATTTATTATGTTCAGCAAAGAGAATATGAATATGCTATAGAAACTGGATTCCCTTCTTATATGACAGAAGAGATTTCGGTAATAGAAGATAATCTGAATACAGTATGGCTGAATGATGATGAAGGCTTAATAGATGGGTACATAAAATATCAGCTTACAGCAGCTCATTGTCCTTATCATCAGGTATTCTGGATTGAGGACGATAATGAAATACTCTTTTTTGGTGGGGACGATGCACCACAACTACAACAAATGAAGAGCAAATTTGTAGCTAAGTATGATTATAACGGTAAGAAATGTATGGAATTGAGGAATAAATGGTGGGATGAAAGTGCCACAAAATGGACGTTTCTATTCTATCATGATATTAAAACACCCTACCACAGACCAATTAATTAAAAAATATTTTAAAAAAACATCAACAATTATTTGGAATAACCAAAAGCCTCCTTATATTTGCAACGGTTTTTCATAGGATATTGGATTTTAAAGACGGGGCTGGATTTTTATCCTGGCCCTTTCCTTTTTTATAGACCCGAGTGATAATGATCGAATACAATTTTAGCCTTACTCTTTCCTACTACTTTAGTTAACTCTTCCAAGGACTGTTCTTTAATATTCTTAACAGACTTGAATATTTTAAATAGTTCAACAGCAGTGTTCTCTCCTATTCCTTTTATATCTTCCAGTTCATTTTTAAACGTGCCTTTAGAACGTTGATTTCTATGGAAGGTAATACCAAAGCGGTGCACTTCATCACGTACTCTTCTAATAAATTTTAATCCATCTCCATCGTAAACCAGTTTAACGGACTGTGTATCTCCAGGGAAGAATATTTCTTCTTCGTTCTTTGCCAGACCAACTATATTCATCAGGCCCATCATACCCAGTTCGTTCAAGGCTTCTACCGCGGAACCTAATTGACCTTTACCTCCATCGATGATTATAAGTTGAGGTAAGGGTTGCTCTTCTTCTTTTAAACGCTTGTATCTTCTGTATACAGCCTCTTTCATGGTAGCAAAGTCGTTGATGCCTTCTACGGTCTTTACATTAAAGTGGCGGTAATCTTTTTTGCTCGGTTCTCCTTCTTTGAAACATACCATTGCTGATACGGGATAGCTACCTTGAAAATTGGAGTTATCAAAACATTCTATATGTCGGGGTACTTCACTCAACTGAAGATTTTCTTTTAGTTCATACAATACTTTCAGCTTCTCGATATCCGACTTACCTTCCAGTCTAAGTATCTTCTTCTTCCGGAGTTCCTCTTTATAATAGTTTACGTTCTTTAAAGATAGATCAAGCAGCTTCTTTTTATCGCCCAGTTTAGGGACAGTTATTTTAATCAGCTCATCGGGATAATCTATTACGTATGGCAATATTAATTCGGTAGAACTACTGTTGAACATTTGTCGCAGATGAAAGATTGTCTGACATAAAATATCTTCTTCCTGCTCTTCTATTTTAGCCTCTACTTTCAGGGTATGCGTTTGTATAATGGTACCATGTTGCACCATCAGATAATTGATGTAGGCAGTATCGTCTTCTTTAAGAATAGAAAATACATCCAGACTGTTAAGATGGCTGCTGATAACCACCGATTTAGACTGATAGTTCTGTAAGGCTTCCATCTTTTTCTTCATCATCTCTGCCTTCTCGAATTGAAGGTTGGTAGCAAAGCCCAGCATCTCTGATTTAAACTGCTGTATAATAGCTCCCAGATTGCCTTTTACAATATCCCTGATGCGTTGTATACCTTCCTGATAATCGTCTTTCTGCTGATAGCCTTCACAAGGACCTTTACAATTGCCCAGATGATATTCCAGACAAACTTTAAACTTTCCTTTATTGATATTATAATCGGTTAATGCCAGCTTGCAGTTTCGGAGCGGCACCATTTGTTTTATAAAAATCATCAGCTCGCGTATCATTAAAGCATTGGTAAAAGGACCAATGTACTCGGAGCCATCCCGCAACTTTTTCCTCGTAATAAATATTCTTGGAAAAGGCTCCTTCTTGATTACGATATAAGGATAGGTTTTATCATCCTTCAAGTTGATATTGTACTTGGGCTGATATTCTTTTATCAGTGCATTCTCCAGCAGAAAAGCATCATGTTCATTATCAACAATGGTAAATTCTATCCGGTTAATTCTCTTTACCAGTTCAAAGGTTTTCTGACCATTGAATGTCTTAGAGAAATAAGAGGCAATCCTTTTACGCAGGCTCTTGGCTTTACCAACATAAATCAGCTCGTTGGATGCATCAAAATACTTGTAAATACCTGGCTGTAGTGGGATAGTGTGCGATAGCTGTTGAAATTCGGCTGCAATCATATTAGTTACTTACTTCATTCCAGCTTACATAATTGCTTTCTTCTCTATTATAGCCTTTGGCCTGTGTAATAGTGGTTATTCTAAAGCTCTTTCTTGGCTTCCATTGCAGGCGTTCGATAATGCTGGTATCCTTTATCTGTTTAATAGTCTGAATAAAGATATTCTTAGGTCTATCGGTCGATTCGTCCAATAAAACGGTAATATTTCTTATTTCTGCAGTTGCATTTAAAGGCGTATAAATAAACGTGTTGCTTTTGGTGGTATTATCATGAAAAGTAGATTCTCTAAACTGACTTTTCAAGGGAGCTTTAGTAATATCGAATTGTAAGAAGCTATGGGCAAACAGTTCGAAGTCTGCAACAGAGAGATTAGTAGAATCTTTCTTTTTATCTAATGTTCTTATCTTATAAATGAAATATGGTGTGGATTTAACATCCTTAATATCACTGGCAATAAAATCCATAACGGGAAGAAACCTGGTGGTATCAACAATGGTGTTATTTACGGCCGTATTGTGCGACTTACAGGAACTAATGAATATTATCAGCAGAAAAGAACCAGAGATAAATAACTTGTTCATACTATACTAACGAACTTTCAATTAAAATGTTTTAACTATACCCACTTTAAGACCAATATCCCAGCGATGCTCCTTGATGGAATATATATCCTGATAAGTAGTTAGCCATTGATACCTGAATTGCGGTGCGGCAAACCAGGTAATTTGTTTATTGGTATAATTGAAGGATACCTCTACAGCAGAATTCAGATTCCAGTTTCTGGTAAACTGACTGCCTTTGCTGTAGTACTTATAATCGGTACTCAGCACGTAGGTATTATCCTCCATTACATAAGTTGGTTGCAAGGTAGCCCCAATGCCGATGCTGAATTTATTGTGCTGTATACAATCCCATTGAATACCCACTGGCAGCGATAGTTGGTACAAGGTATTCTGAAGAGCAGCAGTGCTGGTGCCCGTAGTTGCGTATTGGGCATTAGCAGAAACAGAATCCAGCTTATTATTTTTAACATAAGCATAATTAGCCACTCCACTAGCCTGAAATGCATCGGTAGAATACTGTGCTATATTCAACTGTAACCCAGCCTTTAGTTTCAATCTGCTGTTCAAGGCATAACGGGTACCTATACCTATTTCCTTACCCATCATAGGGTGCTGATTGACTATTGTATTGATGTTCTTAGCTGCTATATTATCACTGAATGGATTGTTGCGATAGATATCCCTGTAGTAAGTAAGTCTTGACTTATCGTCCGAAAGACTTCTGTAACTAATAGATGGGGTAACGTATGCTTCCAGAGAGAATTTACTGGTAGTCTTTGGCTTTATAGCTTTAGGACTATTATCAGTTGCTTTTGAAATAACTTTTTTAGCAGTCAAACCAGTCAATTCTGTCACTACCCTATCAGGCTGACTCATAGGCGAGGTAAGCAGGTGTTGCAAGGCAATAGTCCCTTGTGCCTTATTGGGTTCAGCCATGTCCACTGAAGCAGATTCAATATTTTGTTCATCAGTTCCAGTTAATTCATTTGTATTTGGAGAAGAAACAGAGAAGATAGTACCACTATTATGCTGTGGTACAATCTTATTTCTAACAGATAATTCAGTAGACCCAGTATTATCTTTTGTATTTGTTTTGGAGGAAGGAGTCGAATTCTGCAAATATGCTTGTGCAGCTCCGTTCTTTACAGGTAAGTAATACATCACTAATGAATAAGGAACAAATAGCATCAAGAGGGTCAATGCCCAGAGTGCCCAGCGGTAATGTGGCCGAACTTCTTTGCTAATCCTATCCCAAACGTCAGCGGATGGAGTCATTCTGCTGTACTCCAGTTCTTCGTTTAGAAAGTCCTCTAATTCAAATTCCTTGTTATCGTCAATAATCATTTAGTGCTGTAAAATTCAATTCATCTTAAAATAAATGAAGAAGCAA
>CANFLJ010000079.1 GCA_947447815.1 Chitinophagaceae bacterium
AATTGCACCCACTTTTGCATTGCTAATCAACTAAATAAAAGTAGTAAAGCAGCCCCCTGATTTAAGGGATTGTGTAACAAAATTGAAAGTATGATTTTTGCATTGTCTTTATAAATATCCAATAGTTGACGAGTCACGAATGCATAGTAGTTATTAATAGCTATCTGATGTTTTAAATGGTCCCGTCTTTAATATCCAATATCCAGAAAGACTTCGCTATTTTTTATGGTCCCGTCTTTAATATCCAGTCCGATGTTTATCATCCTATGAAATGCTTCTATAAAGTTCTATACTCTCTGATTTTTCAGAGAGTATAGAGAAGCAAAATTTATTTTCAATCTTATATCCCTTATTTAAGGGATTTTTTTTTCAATTAATATGAATGTTATTTGCAATTGAGAATTCGGTGGAATGTATGAATCCTATTAATTTATATGTCAATGTTTTTCTTTTAGTGGTTGGAATTTGAATAAATATTAGTTAGAAAGATTTGAAAAAGTTCTATTTCATTAACTTAGCACAAAAAAAAGATGATACCTGTAGGATTAATAGAAGATGAATCTAAGCTAAGAATGAATTTTGAAACTTATTTTAGTTTAGATAACGAAGTGGAATTAGTTTTTTCTTATGCAAGTATAGAACAGTTTCTTTCTAAACAAGATCAAATTAAGACGATTCCTTTCATTGTATTTGTAGATATTGGCTTACCTGGTATTTCAGGAATAGATGGGGTAGAAATTATTAGTAAATTTTATCCAGAGGCACATATCGTTATTTTAAGTGGGAATACAGATAATGACATCATCTGGCGTTCCATTTCTAAAGGGGCTAATGGTTATTTACTAAAGCCGGTTTCATTTAAGGAAATTAAGAAACAAATAGAGATAGTGAAAAATGGGGGTGCTTTAATATCTCCAGAAATTGCACAAGTACTCATAGGTAAAGTAAATAATATAGGGAAAGAGAAGCGGGAGAGCTATGAAAGTGAAAAGCTTACGACAAGAGAAAATGAAGTAATGGATAAGCTGGTGAGTGGTTTTGCATACAAACAAATTGCCAATGTGCTAGGTATATCAGTTACAACAGTTAATGATCATATTAAAAATATTTATACTAAATTACAAGTGAATTCTAAAGCTGAATTAATCAGTAAAATCTTATCCGATTAGAAAAATGATAAACTAATTAATGAAAGACCACCAGAGCCATATTGAAAAATCCATTCCTAGTCCACTGACAAACGATGCGGCTAAGCTAATATTTACGCTTAGCAACATACCTGTTGGCGTTTTATTGGAATCCTTTGATAGAAAGGTGGAGTTCATTAACAATGAATTTTGTTTACTTTTCAATATTGCAATTCCTTCAGAAGAGATTGTTGGGTTGGATTGTATAGAAACTGCAAAGGCTTCTGCATATCTATTCAAAGATGGATCATTGTTTGTTAATAGAATAAAGGAGATTATTTCCTTAGGGGAGCCGGTAGTAAAGGAAGAGCTTCTGTTGGAGGATGGAAGAATTTTCAGCAGAGACTATAAACCTTTTAAAGTAGATATTCATTCAAATACTAGAGGCCATCTCTGGATTTATAGTGACATTACTAATCAACGAAATTTAGAGTTAGATAATCAGGAACAACAGTTTTTTTATCAAAAGGTGTTGAATAATATCCCTGCTGATATAGCTATTTTTGATAAAGAACATAAATATGTTTTTGTAAATAAACTGGGCATTACTAATAATGTAATGAGAGATTGGCTGGTAGGTAAAGATGATTTTGATTATTTTCTTTCTAAAAATAAAGGTTTTGAAAGAGCTATTTCCAGAAGAAACTATTTTGAACAAGCTTTAAATTCGCTACAGGTAGTTCAGTTTGAAGAAAAAGATATAAATAAAAAAGGACAGGAGGTTCATAATTTAAGGCATTACTATCCATATGTTAACCAAAATAAAGATGTAGAATTTGTAGTAGGTTATGGCGTAAACATTTCTAAAATAAGGCAGAATGAAAAGCTGTTGATCAGAAGTTTAGAGACCTATCAGAATTTGATACATAATCTGGACGAGGTAGTTTTTATTGTAGATAGAAATAATGTTTTACAATATGTAAACCCCTTGTGGGAGAAAGTATTTAGTAAAACGTATTACGAAAGTGTAGGGAAGCCTATTCAATTATTTTTTTCTCCAGAAGTATATGCTTCTATTCAGTTGGATCTAGAGTTGATAAAACACGCTGAAAATGAGGATAGAATAAAAAGAGAGATAAAAATTGAACAAGAGGACGGCTCAGTAAAATATTATAGTTATTATTTCAGTAAGTTTTATGGTATTTTAAAAGAAGAACTAATGATTTCCGGGTTTGTAATTGATATTACAGATCAGGTAAATGCCAGAGAAGAATTATTGAAAGTGTTGCAGAAGGAAAGAATGTTGAGTGATATGAAAACGGTGTTTGTAAACATGGTTTCTCATGAACTTAGAACACCGCTTTCTGTTATTCAATCCAGTGCTGAAATTCTCGAATTGTTATATCAACAGGAAAATCCTTCTAAACTTACTTTAGAAAGCTACACAACAAAAATAGTGGATGAAGTAAACAACCTTAAGGAATTGATGGATGAGTTGTTGTTGATTAGTAGAATAGAAACGGACAAACTGCACTTTAATGCACATGAAATAGATATTATTAGCTTTATTGATGAAATCATAAATGCTAATTATAATCCATGGAAGGATGGTAGAAGTCTTATTCTTGAAGTAAGGGGTACTACTAAATCAATAAATGGAGATAGGTTTATGCTGAAACATATTATTAATAACATTCTGGATAATGCATTTAAGTATTCACCTAATCAGGAAGTGCCCATGTTGAGGTTGTTTTTTGGTCATGATAGCTGGAGTCTTGTTTGTAGAGATTATGGAATTGGAATACCCGAAGGTGAAATTAAAACGATTGGTAGTTCTTTCAAAAGAGGGAGTAATGCCAGTTTTATACCTGGTACGGGCTTAGGATTAGTAGTTGTTAATTATTTTGTGGAAAAACATAAAGGGACTGTTCAGTATCAAAGTTCATTAGGAAAGGGTACTTTTGTAAAAATTTCGTTTCCTTATTGAGTAACATAAATAATTATAATGACAGAGATTTTAGTAATTGAAGATGAATTATTCTTAAGACAGAATATTAAAACTATTCTGGAAATTAAAGGATATATCTGTCACGAAGCTTCACATGGTGGCGAGGGAATAGACTTATTGAGTAAAATTCAGCCTGATTTAATTTTGTGTGATGTAATGATGCCTGGAGTAGATGGGTTTGGTGTATTAGAACACGTTAAAACGAATGATCAATTAAAAAAGATCCCCTTTATATTTCTTACAGCCCGTGCAGACGCTCAGGATAAAGAAAGGGCATATGGTATGGACGTTACTAATTACATTACTAAGCCATTTACTATCAATGAACTTATAAATGCTATTGAATCTGGCCTGTCAAAAGAATCATTTTAGGTTGTTTTGAAAAAAAATATTCAAAAAAGTAAATAAAAATTTTGTGGAGAAAAAATGAACCCTATTTTTGCACTCCGAAACAACGAAAAAGATCTTAAATAAAAATGCGAAAGTAGCTCATTTGGTAGAGCACGACCTTGCCAAGGTCGGGGTGGCCGGTTCGAGCCCGGTCTTTCGCTCCAAAAAGAATCCCGCTTCTTGCGGGATTTTTTTAAGGCCGCCCTGGTGGTGGAACTGGTAGACACGCAGGACTTAAAATCCTGTTCGCCGCAACGCGAGTGCGGGTTCAAGTCCCGCCTGGGGCACTCGGAAAAAGAGTCATCATTTATGATGGCTCTTTTTTATTTCTACTAATTTATTATTCCAACAGATTAATTCCCGCATATTATAAAGAAACTATTGTTGGATTGATTAACTTTTTCAAGAACAATCTGGGAAATAAAAAAGCCGCAAAGTATGATGCGGCTTATCATGACGGGAAATATCACCCGTTTTTACTCGATGTTACCAATTGCAGTAACATTTAATTGCACTGCTAATATACTTCGCAGAATTTGTATCTGCAAGCTTTTTTAATAATAAATTTTTTTGACTTCAAATTTAGATTCAAATACCTTTTAATAAGATCAGTAAAGAAATTCATTCAGCTAATTCAGATGGATATTAGACATGAAAATGAATTGGCTTTAAGGTTGACCCATAAAAAAACGCATGCTGACTAAATATTTAGTCAGCATGCGTTTCAAAAGTTTCTGGCATTTGCGATTTAGGCAAATAGCAATCTTCAGAATAGTTTGATTAGATGTGAAGAGCTGCTTTTTTGCCCATCAACTCATCTACAGTTTCTACGTATGCTTCATCAGCAACACAGCAGTCAACAGGACAAACTGAAGCACATTGAGGCTCATCATGAAAACCTTGACATTCTGTACATTTTGTAGGTACAATAAAGTAAGTATCTACACCAACTGGAGCTTGTTTAGCATCAGCATCTACCACTGAGCCATCCAATAAAGTGTACGCACCTTTTACGGTAGTACCATCAGCAATTGCCCACTCTACACCACCTTCATAGATAGCATTGTTTGGACACTCGGGCTCGCAAGCTCCGCAATTAATACATTCTTCTGTGATTTTAATAGCCATATGTGTTATTTTTGATTTTTGTACGAAGGCAAATGTAAAAGGAAAAAACATATAAAAAATGGATTTACGTCATAGAATTGAACTGATTTACAAATTAAAAGACTATCTAAAACATGACGAAAGTCATTGGAATTCTCAGAAAGAACGTGCAAGCCTTATAAACGCTTGGTTTATTCCTGAGTTTATTGACCAGTCTGTAAAGAATATTTGTGAAAATTTTCTAGAAGAAAACAAGTTTACCGAGTGGATAAGTGCCTATCAGGTTCCATCAACCGTTGAAAAACCTAAAAGGGTAGGTATTGTGATGGCTGGAAATATACCCTTAGTTGGGTTTCATGATATGCTTTCGGTATTTATCAGTGGTAATATATCTGTTATCAAACTTTCCTCGAAAGATGAATTGCTGATTAAGCATATTGTTGAAAAGCTGACTGAATTTAACCCCGAGGCTGCCACTTATTTTGAATTTCAGGAAGTACTAAAAGATTGTGCTGTTTTTATTGCCACAGGCAGTAATAATAGTAGCCGATATTTTGAATATTATTTTAGCAAGTATCCTCATATTATCCGCAAGAACAGAACTTCGGTAGCTATATTGGATGGAAGCGAAACTGCAGCAGAACTGGAATTGCTGGCAGATGATATTCAAATGTATTTTGGATTGGGCTGCAGAAATGTAACTAAGTTATTTGTGCCTGAAGGATACGATTTTATTCCAGTGTTTAATGCATTGAAGAAGTATGAATATCTGATGGACTATCACAAATACAGAAATAATTTCGACTATCATCTTGCTTTATTGATTATGAATAGCAAGTATTACATGAACAATGATTCTATCATTCTTACCGAAAATGCCTCAGTATTTTCACCCGTAAGTCAGGTACATTATTCATTTTACGAGCATAAGCAAAACCTGATTGACTCTTTGAAAGGTAATGAAGAAATACAGTGTATAGTAGGGAAGGGGTTTGTGCCTTTTGGCGAAGCGCAGAAACCAACTTTGTTTCAATATGCAGATGGAGTAGATACGCTGGAATTTCTAACGAATCTACAATAGTTTCATTTAGACGTTATTTATCGTCTTTTTATGACTATTTAACACCAACAATTAACAACGGAATATTCAATTTAATAGATTTGCCAAATGAAAATCTCCAACGAAGCTAAAGTAGGTACCTTAACAGTTATTTCCTTGGCCCTTTTAATATTTGGATACAATTTCCTGAGAGGAAGAAGTGTGCTGAAGACCGGCAATTTTTTGTATGCTAAATATACCGATGCCAAGAGTTTGATGGTTTCTAATCCTGTATACATCAATGGGTTTCAGGTAGGTAATGTATATGATATAGAAACGGAAGACGCTTCCTTGAAGAATATTATTATTACCATTAAACTGAAAGATAAGTATCAGATACCTGATAATTCTACGGCTACTGTAAAAAGTAGTTTGCTGGGTACACCAAGTATTGAAATCTCTTTAGGAAATACTAAAAAGTACCTTGAATCGGGCGATACAATTAATAGTATACAATCTATCGGATTGATTGGAGATATTACCAGTAAGATTGATCCTATTACTACTCAGTTGAAATTTACCCTTACTAATCTGGATACTGTGCTGCACAATATCAATTCTGTTTTTAGTAATAATGTAAAAGGGAATATTGCCAGCATGGTTGCCAATATGGATAGCGCTACCAAGAATATTGCCACGGCTACTGCTGCTCTTAATATGATGCTTGATAAAGATCATGGGTCGCTTACAAGCACCGTGAACAGTATTAGTAGTGTAACTAAAAATCTTGCTGATAACAACAATAAAGTGAATACTATTCTGAGTAATGTAGAAGCCACTACACAACACTTTTCTCAGGCAGATGTAGAAGGGGCTGTTACCAAATTGAAATCATCGATAGAGCAATTAAATTTATTGATGACAAAGATTAATTCAGATAAAGGCTCATTGGGTATGCTGATGAATGATAAGACGCTTTATAATAATCTGAATAGTACCGTTCGCAGTGCCAATACTTTGCTGGATGATGTGCGTATTCATCCAAAACGATACGTAAATATCTCGGTATTTGGTAAGAAAGATAAAACGGGTCCTATTGCAAAACCTGTATCTGATTCTCTTGGGACTCATTAATAATTAATCTACTACATGAGTCGTTTTTTACAGGTAATTATCATCATCATTTTAGGAAGTAATGTATTGTATGCGCAGCGTTCGCTGGGGGATACAATTAATATCGGTAAGATTATCAGTATTATACAATCGGAACGATACAATTTTCAGGACTTTGGTGATACCTCAGGTAAGTTTATATCGCTGGCAGGTAATGCCCGTGTAAAGCAGGAGAAAACCCATTTTAATGCAGATAGTATTGTGCTGAATCAGAAGTCGAACATCATGGAGGCTTTTGGTAATATTCATATTAATGATGCGGATAGCATACATACCTATGCACAATATGTAAAGTATTTTGGTAAGGAAAAGAAGGCCTTTCTGAATAATAAAGTAAAGCTTACCGATGGCAAAGGGGTATTGACTACTGATAACCTGGAATATGATGTAAACACCAAGGAAGGGATATTTTTGAATGGGGGTAAACTGGTAAATGGTAAGACCGTTCTGACCAGTAAGGAGGGGTACTATTATGGCAATACAAGAGATGTAGTTTTTAAAAAGAAAGTACTGCTAAATGGACCTGATTATAAGATTATTACCGACACCCTTTTGTATAATCTGAATACCGATATTGTTACGTTTGTTTGTGCTACCAATATCAAGATGGGCAAGCGAAATATTAAGACCAACCAGGGATGGTATAATCTTAAAAACAAACAGGCCTGGTTTGGCAATCGTCCTGTGATAGATGACAGTAGTTATACGGTGGTAGCCGATTCTATTCATTTCAATGATTCTACCGGAATGGGTAACCTGAGGGGAAAAGTAATTTATACCAGTAAAGACTCGGTAGGTGGGTTTGATCTTACTGCTGACTACTTGGATATCAATAAGAAAAAGAATACGGTATTGGCCATGCAGCACCCTATTTTGATGGTGAAGCAACAAAAGGATAGCCTCTATATTACTGCCGATACTTTGTATGCGGCTCCACTGGATGAGTTGCTTAAAACTACCATGGTACCTAAATTGAGAGACTCTACTTATAAGATACCGAAGGACACGTCGGCCAATAAATATTTCAGAGGATACCATCATGTGCAAATTTATTCCGATTCGATGCAGGCGGTAGGGGATAGTATGTTTTATTCCTTACAGGATAGTATATTCCGATTGTTTACCAATCCGATTGTATGGAGTAAAGATAATCAGATAATGGGCGATACTATTTATATGTATACGCAGAACAGAAAGCC
>CANFLJ010000080.1 GCA_947447815.1 Chitinophagaceae bacterium
ACCATTACCATCCATACCATCATCAGCATATTTTGTTACATCGCCAAGGCGGCAACGAATAAATCGGATAATCACGTTGCTGGCCTCTACCCTAAAAGTATAATTTGCAATACAGATACCATCGCCAGGAGCCGACTGGCCAGCAATGGTAGTATTTGCCTTAGATACTTTTAAATCACTCTTTAAAAATATTGTTCCAGACACTTTAAATAAAATGGTTCTATTACCAGCACTTAATGCATCTCTAAGACTACCCGCACCTGCATCGTTCAGATTGGTAACATAATAAACATTCTGGCCTCTTCCTCCTGTTGTAAAACGACCAAAACCCTCTGCACCGGGAAAAGCAATTTGTTGTGCAATACAATTAGCAATAGTAAGAATAACTAAAAAAGAAAGTAAAATGTAACACTTATGCTTA
The DNA here is from genome assembly GCA_947447815.1 of Chitinophagaceae bacterium. Lineage (GTDB taxonomy): Bacteria > Bacteroidota > Bacteroidia > Chitinophagales > Chitinophagaceae > CANFLJ01. Next base: position 422 of record CANFLJ010000080.1, read on the forward strand.
TATTTCATGATGGCACTGCTTTATATAAACTACCTTTAAAATCCGGCGCTTATAGGTCGCAATTTACTTACGATATTAAAGAAAATAATATAAAACTATGCAATCGTTATCAATATATATTAATATTTCAGATAACAATTTAAAAGTCCTTAAGGGGAGCAGTATTTTAAGTATTTAAAAATAAAATAGAAACAGATTAGATTAACCCAAAAATCTATTTAGAGAAAAGTATAAACTCCTCCAGTATTGCATTCAATTTTTCAGGTGCTTCTACCATACTCATGTGTCCTACATTTTTAAGTATATGTACATATGAAACTGCAGGTAAATAGGCTTGTTGCAATACATCTGCCATAGGAGCGGCTATGTCCTCCTCTCCTATTACAAATAATACAGGAACTGCTGCTGTTCTTAGTAGATTGGTTTTATCGGTACGGGCTATCATTGCCTGATAATAGTACACACAAGCATCCGTAGTAATGTATGAAAACTGTGATATTAATGTTTCCAGTAATGGATGTTGAGTTTTCTTAAACTCATTGCTGAACAAATTAGGAAAAGTAGTTTTCAGAAAGGCTGCGGCTCCATATTCTTTCATAATATCAATACCCTTCAACCGATTTATTTTTTTCTCTTCACAATCCGCAAAAGCGGTAGAATGAATTAACCCAAACGACATTAATTTATCTGGGAAAAGTTCAGCGAAAGCTAGTGTAATATATCCACCCATGCTATGCCCAAGCAGTATACATTTTTCTATTTCAAGATGGTTCAATAATTCATTTACTACCTCCGCCAAATATTCTACTGTAGCATTAGCCGTGCTATAATCAACTATTGAATTTCCGGTACCAGGAAGATTTAAAGCAATCAGTTTACACTTCCCTTTCAGAAAGTCTTTCTGATGCTGAAAGATAGTAGCATCCTCGCCAAAGCCATGAAGCAATACAACCGGAGTACCTATTCCTGCTATATCGTATGCTATACTAAAAGAATTGCTTTGGTATAATCTATTCATAGCATTAAGCTTTATTCATCCTGTTTTTAACAACAGTAATCATATTGAATATTAGTAATACAAGCGTAATAAATGCAGCTATCTTAAACAAATAATCACCATGTGTAGTATAAAATGTTTTAGGAAAATTTCTTACAGGAATAGTAGTCTTTATTACGTCGGCCTTATCCCATGGTTTTGTGTTCAGCACCTTTCCATTATTATCTATCACGGCACTGATACCCGTATTGGCACTCCTTATTACATATACATTATTTTCAATAGCCCTAAGTCTTGCATACTCTAAATGTTGCTTATAGCCGGGTGTATTGCCCCACCATCCATCGTTAGTCATGATCGTCAAAAGGTTTGCCCCTTTATCTACATAAGTAGAAACATATTCTCCATAAATACTTTCATAACATATAATAGGTGCGGTAGTCAATCCGGTGCTGTCTATCTTAAATACGCTGGCAGCAGTATCCATTCCATATCCACCACTGGTACCTCCAAATTTTTCGAACACAGAAGAAAGAAATTTAAGGTAAGTAGGTAATGTTTCCACCCCCGGAACTAGTTTGCTTTTATTATAGAATGACACTTCCTTTTTATCCTTCAGCACTACTGCGGAATTGAAAGCATCATAGAACTGTCCTTCTGGTGATTTACGGGCAGTTTTAGTAGCCTCCTTACTATATAAAACAAAACAATCTATACCTGTTTGTAATGACACCTTGGGATGACGATGTAAGAAATCAAAAACCTTGGTATAATAGCCAGATGATTTTAAATCCTGTTGTGCAATAGGTTGAGAAAGGGCTGTCTCGGGCCACAATATAAGGGCTGTATTACTATCCATATTATTCTCGGACAGCGATAAAAGGATATCCATTTGCTTATTGAAAGAAGAACCATCAAACTTCTGATATGGATCAATATTTGGTTGCACTATCAGCACTTGCTGCTGGTTCTTAGATACTGGTTCTTTAGAATTTGAAAAGATAATATTAGAAATTACTACCGGCATTACGATTAACATTACTCCCAGTAATAATATTTTAGAAAAATGCTTATTCTCTTTTCCTCCACCCACACATTCGGTAAAAATATATTTCAACACCAGATTAGTTACCAATACCCACAATGTACCCCCGGCAACCCCTGTATAGCTATACCATAAAATATAATCAGAATGACTGGCAAATACATTACCCAACGTAAGCCAAGGCCAGCTGAGCTGCCAGCTGAGATGCAAATACTCAAACGACATCCAAAAAGCGATAAAAGCAATACTACCTGTAAGTACCCCATACTTTTTATTGAAAACATAATACCCCAACAACGGAATACTCATCAGCAATGCATTGCATAGAAATGCGGCAACTGCAAATTCGGTAGAATTAATCACCCACCAGGTAGCGCCAATATTCCAAATTAAGGTAGTAACCAGGGAGAGATAAAAGAAATGTGCCTTTGTTTTTACAAAATCTCCGGCATAAAGCAGCGGAATGAAGGCAACGAATATCATTATAGTGGTATTGAACACTGGCCAGGATAGCCATAATAAAAGACCACTTAAAACGCTTAAAATAATTAAAGATATATTTTTCAAAACAGTCTTATTTGGTTGCGAAATTGCAACATAAATACGTGCAAACCATAATAGACTTCAAAAACAAGCTTTATTAAAGCCTAAACTAGGGTATCAGATGCCATATAATAAACAAAATAGCCTATTTTTACCCCCAATAAAAGCAAATATTATAACAATGAAAAAAGGAATTGCAATAATTACAGTAATAGCCACTATCGCTATCATCGGTTTTACGAGCTGTAAACAAACTGTAGAGGATGCAGTACAAAATACGCTTCAAACATTACTGTATGATAAATTAAAAAGTGGCTATTGGACTATCAAAGTATATAAAGCTAATCAAAATGATAGTACACAGATTTTTACTAACTGGGTAACCTATTTTAATGATAATAATAAGATGATTAGTTTTGATACTACCCGTAGCCCAAGAGATACTTTTAATGGTACCTGGAGTAGCAGTAGTGATGTTTCTCATTTCAACTGTAGTTACGACTCTACCAATAAGTTTCCTTTGAACAGACTTTCCGATAGTTGGACCATTGATGAGAATGGTACGAATCTGAATGATAGAGTTTCGTTGATAAGATACACATATGGTCATAAAGACTCTTTAGTGATGATAAAACATTTGTGATATGACTCAAAATAAATCATGAACAACTTCCCGATAAATGTTTGGAAGTCTGTTCCCTCCCTCCGTATAGTAATTGGGATAATAACTGGAATAATTGTAGCATATTATTACCCCATCCCACTAAATATAATTTACACATCAACAGCATTAGTCATACTAATGCTGTTTTTTTTATTGGTTAATCCAATAGCTGTAAAATTTAAAATCAAGTGGCTGTCTGGTGTAGTGGCCAATATTTTATTTATACTAATTGGTTGCTATATTACATTCCAGCATAATATTGAAAACAACATAAACTGGATTGGACATTATTATCCCGAAAATGAAACTGCCAATATCCAACTAACGCTAATGGAGCCCACCACGGAGAAAGAGCATTTTTATAAAGCTGTAGCCCGAGTTGATGCAATAGAGAAAGATCATCAGTGGATAAAAGCCACTGGAAATGTATTGGTATACCTGCGCAAAGACAGCCTCAAGGAAACGTATAATTATGGTACACAATTGATAACAAATGCCAGATTAAACATCATTACGAATGCGGGTAATCCGGGCAGTTTTGATTATAAAAGATATTGTCAGTTTCAGGGCATTACACATCAGGTATTTATCAATAAAAACCAAAGGATATTTTGCAAGAATACTACCCCTTCCAGATTATATTATTACCTGTATAAAGCTAGAGCCTATTTACTTAACTCTTTGCAGCAATTTCTTCCCTACAAAAGCACTTATGGTATTGCCGAAGCATTGCTGATTGGTTACAGAGACGATCTTGATAAAGAACTGGTACAGGCATATAGTAATACAGGCGTGGTACATATTATTGCCATTAGCGGTATGCACTTAGGTATGTTGTACGGCACAATGGTTTTGTTCTTTAGTCTTTTCAAAATCAAGCCATGGGTAAATTATATAAAGCCCATTACCATCCTGCTTGTACTCTGGGGATTTACCCTCATTGCTGGCGCAGTTCCTTCTATTCTACGCAGTGCTTTCATGTTTAGTTTTATCTTACTATCAGAAATATTCAATAAGAAATCAAACATATACAATACCCTATCACTTTCAGCACTTTGTATGATATTGAACAATCCATACTGTATCTGGGATGTTGGGTTTCAACTAAGTTATGCAGCTGTACTGAGTATCATTATGTTTTCGAGCAGCATTGGTTCATGGTTTTATTTTAAGCATAAAATATTTCATTACTTATGGAAAATGAATGCAGTGACTATTGCTGCACAAGTATGGACATTCCCTTTAATTATTTATTATTTCCATCAGTTTCCAAGGCTAGTTATTATTAGTAATCTGATAGTAGTTCCGCTCTCCTGCATCATTTTATATGCCGAGATTATTTTGCTTTTTGCAGGATCTTTTGTTGCAAGCTGGGGCATACTTTTTGGTAAGGTTGTCCATCTTTGTATTAAGGTAATGAATTTGTTTATTATAAAAATGTCTGCTGTTAGTTATGGCACCTGGGAGGGCGTAAAAGTCACCCCTTTACAAACCATATTATTATTCGTATTAATAGGAAGTATTATCAGTTGGATTTTCAATAAATCAAAGCATTTTTTCTTTATAGGATTAGGCACCCTTCTATTAACACTTGGAATTCGTTTTATAGACATTGTACAAAAAGCTAATCAGCATCAATTGATCGTGTATAATCTATCTAAAATTCCAGTAATAGAGATTGCTGACGGCAGAAATACTATCCAATATGCAGATAGTGTTCTTGAAAAAAACAGCCTTGTATATACTTATAATATCAGGCCTGCCCATATAGAAAACAGGGTAAAAGCAGTAAGTGCTTTCCCTATTCCATATTATTTTATCGTTAATAATTTACGAGTAATAGTGTTGAATAAACACATTAATGTAAATAAAACATCCGCAGTTATTCCCACCGATATCGTTATCATAAGTCAGAATCCCGGAATATCATTAGCCCATATACAGCAACTATTTACCCCAAAAACTATTGTGATTGACGGGACTAACAGTCTGTGGAAAACCCAACAATTAAAGAACGAAAACAAGCTACTACATTTGCCACTCTTCGAAACACAGAACAATGGCTCTTTTATAAAGGAGTTATAAAGCAAACAAACCAATAGAACTAACAACATGCAAAAGAAAATTGAATCTGCACTCATTTCCGTTTTTTACAAGGATGGATTAGAACCTATCGCCAGAGAATTGAATAATCTGGGGGTAAAAATTTATTCTACAGGAGGCACCCAAGATTATCTTGAAAAGCTTTCTATTCCATGTATCCCCGTGGAATCTATCACCAACTATCCTTCTATTCTGGGTGGTAGAGTAAAAACTTTGCATCCTTCCGTTTTTGGAGGAATACTTGGCCGTAGAGACAATGAACAGGATATAGCTGAAATGAATCAGTTTAATATTCCTGTGATGGACTTAGTAATTGTAGATCTTTACCCTTTTGAAGAAACACTGAAGAACACTACAGAAGAAAAATTGATTATCGAAAAGATAGATATCGGTGGTCCTTCGATGATAAGAGCCGCTGCCAAGAACCATAAAGACGTAATGGTAATAGCCGCTAAGGATGACTACAGTGGATTATTAACCCTATTACAAACACAGGAAGGTAATACATCGCTGGAGCAAAGAAGAGCATTTGCTGCTAAAGCTTTTAAAGTAGTAATGGATTATGATATAGCCATCAGCAACTATTTTAATCCTTCTTCCAACGATACATTTACACAAGTACTTCGTTATGGAGAGAACCCTCATCAACAAGCTATTTTTAATGGCAACCTGAAAGATATTTTCAATCAGCTGCATGGCAAAGAACTATCGTATAATAATCTGGTAGATGTAGATGCAGCAGTGCAGCTTATACAAGACTTTAAGGACTATCATCAGGAAGCCGTATTTGCTATCATCAAACATACCAATGTATGTGGAGTAGCTGCCAGAGCTACCGTAAAAGATAGCTGGGATACTGCACTTGCCGGTGATAATGAAAGTGCATTTGGTGGTGTATTGGTTTGTAATAAAACTATTGATGAAGAAACGGCACAGGCCATCAGTGAAATATTTTTTGAGGTATTGATAGCGCCTGCCTTTAGCGAGGAAGCTATGGCGATACTTACTACCAAAAAGAACCGTATCCTGCTGCAATTGAAAGACTTTAATTTGCCAGGATCTATTACCAAAACAATCCTGAATGGTACCCTTACACAAGATACCGATACTACTACTACCAATGAAGTAAAAGAAGTAGGTGGAAGAGCTACTACCGATGCAGAAAAATCGGATTTGCTTTTTGCCAATATCATTTGCAAGCACCTGAAGAGTAATGCAATTGCACTTGTAAAAAATAAGCAACTGATAGGCAAAGGCTGTGGACAAACGTCCAGAGTAGATGCGCTAAGACAGGCCATTGCCAAAGCAAAACAATTCAACTTCAGAATGGATAATGCAGTACTGGCAAGTGATGCATTCTTTCCTTTTAATGATTGTGTAGAGATTGCTTATCTGGAAGGTGTAAAAGCATTTATACAACCAGGAGGTTCTATTAGAGATAAGGATAGTATTGACTTTTGTGTAACCAACAATCTTGCTATGCTGATGACCGGCATCCGTCATTTTAAACACTAACAATTTTTGTTATAAATTATCCTATTGATTTATATGTTACAAGAGGTTAATACAGTTAAACGCTGTATTAACCTCTTTCTTATTAATGCTGACAATATTTCTATACTCTATATCTATCTTACATAACAATTCCATTCACTAAATGGATTAAAAAAGAAGGTCATTTTTAAATCCATATAAAGCTGATTCATAAAATATTTATAATTCACTTTTTATTATTGTCCTATTCAGGAATATTAATTTACTTCATGCCTTGAATTATATCAAAAAATCAACCAATCACTTCGACAAAACTTAGCTTATGCGACAATTGCTCATCCTCCTGACAGTACTAATTACTACTTTAAATTTAAGTGCTCAAAAAAAAGCCTCCCCTAGCAAGTACAATAGTCTACTTTGGGAAATAAGTGGTAAAGGCATGAAAAAGCCTGCCTATCTATTTGGAACAATGCACGTAAGTAGTAAACTGGCTTTTAACCTAAGCGATACATTTTACAATAAAATAAAGTCGGTGGATGCAGTTGCTTTAGAGACCGACCCAACTACCTGGCAGGAAGACTTTCAGCACAGTATGTACATGCACATGAGTGATATTTCGGCTCTTCAGCAAAGCTCTTTGCCTGATGACTATATTACTAAAAGCAGTTTTCAGTTTTCGCCTTACGATAAATCATTAAAAGCTACGCTGGCAAACGATCCTTATATCCTGAACAGTTTCCTTTACCGGAATTTTAATGGTCAGGCCGACTTTGA
>CANFLJ010000081.1 GCA_947447815.1 Chitinophagaceae bacterium
ATATCATATCTTTTACCATCAAATGTTTGGGAATATACAGATTCTGTTTTTAATAATTCGATTAAAGCATCTGTTAACTGTAGTTCGTTTCCTTTTCCTTTAGGTGTTTTTTCTAATGCCTTATAAATACCTGGCGTAAGAATATAGCGGCCTGCAATTGCCAGATTAGAAGGAGCTGTTTCAATAGCTGGTTTTTCTATCAGCTGGTTCAATCGCATTAATTTATCAGAAAGCTGTTCGCCACCAACAATACCATAACGGGAAACTTTATCACGAGGAACCTCTTCTACGGCTATTACAGAACTTTTATATTGTTCATAAATATCCATTAACTGTTGTGTAACAGGGATAATAGAATCTACAATAGTATCGCCTAATAGCACCGCAAAAGGTTCGTTGCCGGTATGTTGTTTTGCATACATGATAGCATCACCCAGCCCGTTAATTTCTTTCTGGCGTATGAAATATATGTTTGCAAGATTGGAGAGGTTCATTATTTCGTTGTACGTCTCATCCTCTTTATCTTTTATTCTTTCTTCCAGCTCAAAGTTTCTATCAAAATGATCTTCAACGGCACGTTTTCCTCTACCAGAAATTATTAAAATATCTTCTATGCCAGAATTCACCGCTTCCTGAACTACATATTGAATGGTTGGAGTATCAATAATGGGCAACATTTCTTTGGGAGAAGCTTTTGTTGCCGGAAGAAAACGGGTACCTAAACCTGCAGCAGGTATTACAGCTTTTTTTATCATTAGTTGTTGTATTTAATTAATATCTGGTTTAATAACTCTGGCGTCAATTTTCTTTAAAGTATTTACAAGATTATGTAGCATATCGTTGTCTTTATAAATACCAATTATTGCACCACCAGAACCTGTAAAAGAAGCGGATGCTCCACAGTTACGGGCTGCTTGTATCATTTCCATATTCTGTGATGATATGTTCATGATTTTGGTTCTGTTGTCGAAGTTTTGGTTGATAAGAACTCCCAGTTCTTCATAATCAGAATTTATCAGCGCCTCTTTTCCTTTATCTGCCAAAGAGGCTATTTCTGAGAGAGTATTGATTACTTTTTCTTCTCCTTTCTCGTACCGGGTTTTAATATCATTCAATACTACGCCGGATACTTTGCTAAGACTGGTTTTGTAAGCAATATAAAAGTTGGGCAGTTTGTTAACAGGCAATCTTTCGTAATATCCATGACCAGATTGTTCCATTATTTTTTTATCAAAGTTCATGTATACACAGCCTTCATAAGACTGGATAACTCTATCCTGAAGCCCAGCGTTGATATGTAATTCTTCCACTTCTACCGAAAGGGCAATAGAAGGTAATATTTCGATAGGAATATCTACTTCATAATACTCCATAAGACTTCTTAATGTAGCTATTACGATAGCGCTTGAACCAGCCATACCAACCTGTCGGGGAATATTGGAACTATAATAGATAGTACAGTTTTTGGCGGCCAAAGTTATACCGTGTGTATCGCAATAATCGCAGAAGCGTTTCAGGGTTGCTTTAATAATTGGTATGCCCCCATTATATCCCAAAGAGCTAACTACTTCTTTTAATTCGTGAATGTTTTTAAACTGGTTGGAATCTGATTCAGCAGATTTGATGTGCAATAGAGGAGATTCGTGCAATAGAATTTTAGCAGCAAAATTTTTGACTATTATACTGATGGTTTTACCATTATATCCATCTGAAGGGTTTCCGAGTAAACCGGCACGTGCATAAGCTATCGCATCTATCATTGTATACCTTCAATTTATTATAAATCAGAAAATAATTAAAACGGTTAAGGTTACCCCTACAATACAAAGAAAAGACCGAATTAATGTAGTACCAAAAATCAAAGCTAATAATAAAGAAAACGATTTCGTAAATAAAAAGCTGACATTTGAGATCATCAATTATTGAACACAAAAAGAGCGGATATAAATTAATATATCCGCTCTTTCCTTAACGATATTAAAATGCTTAATTAAATTTATCGATCTCTTTGCTTAGACCTGCAAAAATATCGTCGATACTTCCCTCTCCAATTACATTTACTACCTTATCAAATTGTTGATAGTAGCCTGATACAGGTAAGGTTTGTTCTTTGTAAACGTCTTGTCTTTTCTTTTGAATTGCAGGATCGGCATCATCAGCTCTTCCGCTGGTTTCGCCACGTTTTACAAGTCTTTTAATCAACTCTTCTTCGTTTACCTGTAAAAACAGCACAGTATTGATTGGAGTGCTTTTTGCGGAAAGTAGTGTATCCAAAGCCTTAGCCTGCGGAACGGTACGAGGAAAACCATCAAACAAAAAGCCCTTGGCAGCAGGATTTGCGTCTATACAATTACCAATCATCCCAATTACTACCTCATCTGGCACTAATTTTCCTTCGTTCATATATCCCTGTGCTGCAAGACCAAGTTCTGTTTTGGTAGAAATTTCTTTTCGCAACAAATCACCCGTGCTCAAATGAATTAAATGGTATTTTTCTACTAATTTTTCACTCTGAGTACCTTTTCCACTACCTGGAGGACCAAAAAGAATTAAGTTTAACATTGAGCTTGATTTTGCGTGGGCACAAATAAACAGCTTTATTGCTGAATGTTTAACATACCAATCATCATTTTTTTTAATGGAGGTATTTTATGAACACTGAACTTTAGCTTTTAGTAACTGTTAATTAGACAATATGAAAAGAATATTTGCAACTTTATGTTTGATAGGAATTGTAGTTAGTTCCTGTAAATCTCAAAATAATAACACTAATAATATGGAAGAAAAAAAAGCACATTATTCTAATACCGATACCAGTAAACTGGTAAAGCCGGAAGAAGAATGGAAGAAATTACTCAGCACAGAAGTGTATAGAGTAGCCAGAGAAAAAGGAACAGAAAGACCCTACTCCAGCAAGTTTGAAAGTTCTAAAGAAATAGGCACTTATTATTGTGCTGTATGTGGCAATCCATTGTTTAAAAGTGATACTAAGTTTGAAAGCGGTTGTGGCTGGCCAAGTTTTTATGAAACTATTTCTAAAACCTCTATCATCTACAAACCAGATAGTTCGCATGGTATGCAAAGAACCGAAGTAGAGTGCGGCAGGTGCAACTCTCATCTTGGTCACGTGTTTAACGATGGTCCCCCTCCTACTGGTCTGCGTTACTGCATAAACGGTGTAGTGCTGGATTTTAAAAAGGCCGAGGAAGCAAGAAAGAAGTTTGAAGAAAAGCATTAAGAATACTAGTTTCAGGTTGCTGGTTACCAGTAAGTAGTAACCGGGAACTTGCAACCCGTATTCTATCTCCCGTCTCCTTTAGTATTAATCTAAGTGCCGTATTACGCTATTCGCTAATATATTTGCACTCCTCCCACCTAAACAGGGAATATTTGTATGATTCAGTTTGAAAGGTTTGTTTTGGATAATGGTCTAACGGTTTTGGTGCACGAAGACCATTCTACCCCTGTTGCTGTGGTTAATATTATGTATAATGTGGGATCTAGAGACGAAAACCCGGAGCAAACGGGTTTTGCCCATTTGTTCGAACACCTGATGTTTGGTGGTAGCATTAATATTCCTGAATACGACGAGCCTTTGCAGATGGCAGGAGGCGAAAACAATGCCTATACAACCAACGATATTACCAACTATTATTGTCAGCTGCCTGCAGAGAATCTGGAAACAGCTTTCTGGTTGGAGAGCGATCGTATGCTGAGTCTGGCTTTTAGTGAAAAGAGTCTGGAAGTGCAGCGCAAAGTAGTTTGCGAAGAATTTAAAGAACATTATATCAATAAACCATACGGCGATGTATGGCATAAAATGAGGGAGCTGGCCTATAAAACACACCCTTACCGCTGGATGACTATTGGTAAAGAACTAAAGCATGTGGAAGACGTGAAGATGGAAGAAGTAAAAGCTTTTTTCTTCAAGCATTACCGTCCGGCAAATGCCGTGCTGGTAGTAGCTGGAAAGGTAACTACAGCACAGGTAAAAGAACTGGCCGAAAAATGGTTTGGCCCTATCCCAATGGGCGAAAAATATGTTCGTAATCTGCCAGTAGAGCCTCCACAGACTGCTCCTAGAGTGCTGGATGTAAAAGCAGATGTGCCAGTAGATGTATTGCTGAAAACATGGCATATGGGTGGTCGTTTGGATAAAGCTTATTATATATCCGATCTTATTACGGAGATATTGGGCGGCGGAGCCTCCTCCCGCTTACACCAGAAGCTAGTAAAAGAACAACAGTTATTTTCTTCTATCGACTGTTACCATTATGGTACTATCGAACCGGGTTTATTAACCGTAGATGGTAAGCTGGTAAAAGGCGTATCGATGAAAGATGCCGAAGCGGCTTTGATGGTAGAGATAGAGCTGATGAAAAAGGAACTTATTTCCGACAAGGAATTGCAGAAGATCAAGAATAAAACCGAGAGTGTAATTGCATTTGAGGATATCAGCGTGATGAACAGAGCAAACAGTCTGGCTTTCTACGAAACACTCGGCGATGCAACGTTAATGAACACCGAACTGCAACGTTATCATGCCATTACCGCACAGGAAATTAATGATTACTGTAAGCTGGTTTTTGATGATAACAACAGCAATACCTTACACTATTTAAGTAAGAACTAATTTATATTGGATACTTACTTTCGTGAGTTTCGTGAGAATACATCGTGAGTCGTGAGGAAGTTATGTTGTATTTTTCACGACTCACGATTCACGTCACTCACGAAAATAATCAAGGTTTAGCCCAATTTAGCAACAAACCAACTGCAAAAGAGGGGTTAAAGATAATAGCACAAACAAGCATAGATTGATAAATCAATATCTTCGCAGTAATGGTACAATTTGAACACGATACAATAGTGCCCGACAAAGAAAGCGGGCTGACCAAAAAGCAGCAGGTTGCCGAAATGTTTGATAACATAGCATTTCGTTACGACTTTCTTAATCGCTTTCTAAGCGGCGGTATAGATATTGTATGGAGACGAAAGGCCATTAATCAACTAAAAGATCTTCAGCCAAAGAAAATATTAGACGTAGCTACCGGTACCGCCGACGTAGCTTTGATGACCTATAAAATGCTGAAACCTCAGCACATTACCGGTATTGATATCAGCAACGGAATGCTGGAACTGGGTAGAAAGAAAATAGCGAAACTTAACTTGCAGGACAGTATTGTATTGCAACAGGCCGATAGCGAAAACCTACCTTTCCCCGACGAAACCTTTGATGCTATCACGGTAGCATTTGGGGTAAGAAACTTTGAACACCTGGAGCAGGGTTTATCCGAAATGCGCAGGGTATTAAAAAAGGGAGGCAAACTGGTAGTACTGGAATTTTCTAAACCAAAACAGACCGGGTTTAAAAAAATATATACGCTCTATATGAAGACTATTACACCAGGATTAGGCAAACTATTCTCGGGCAGTAAGGCAGCATATAGTTATCTGAACGATAGTGTACAGGCTTTTCCGGAGGGCGAAAACTTTCAGAAAATACTGGACAACGTTGGGTATAAGGAAACTTATTTTAAATCGTTAAGCTTAGGAATATGCAGCATTTATTGCGGAAGCAAATAATATTAAGTCTTCTTTTAATGATGTTGTGCAGTATGAAAATACAAGCGCAACGCTATGAAACGTATCGTACCCAACACGATGATCTGCCGTATTATTTTGGCCTTACACTAGGCTACAATTCCTGCTATTTAAGTCCTACCAAATCGTCTAAGTTTCTGGCAAGCGACAGTGTAATGATTGCCGAGCCTGGCTCATCGGGCGGTATTGCGCTGGGCTTGCATGGTACGCTCAGATTGAGCAGAAGATTTCAGCTTCGTTTCAATCCTCAACTGGTATTGGGTGGCGCCAGGTATTTTAGTTATACCATTACGCATCCTCTTTTTGGCGAGCCTATTACGCAAACCAAAACCATGCCTACTACCATGTGGAATTTTCCTTTGCAGATAAAGTTTAATTCCGATAGAATAAACAACTTCAGAACCTACTTATTGTTTGGAGCAAAGTATGATATTAATGTGGTAAGCAATGATGGTAATCAGATTGGAGCTCCTAATAACGACTGGTTATTGAAATTAAAAAAAGACGATTTTGGTTTAGAAGTAGGCGTAGGATTTAATTTCTTTTTAGAATATTTTACCCTCACACCAGAGATTAAGTTTGGCTATGGTTTATCGAATGTTCTGGATAGAGATCCCAACTTAAAATACTCCAGTGTATTTGAAAAGCTGCAATCCAGAATACTCATGTTCTCCTTGCACTTTGAAGATTAGAGAGAATATCTTTTACATAAAGAAAGTCCCGTAAAGTAAAACTCTACGGGACTTTTTATTAATACTTGTTTGATGCTTTATACTAAGTGGAAATCATATTTCTGTGTATGGGATTCAGGAAAATACCCATTAGCTGATGTGATTTCGTATTCCTTAATGATTATAAACTGAGAAAGTGCTTCACATTAAATTATCGATGCTACACATTAAAATATGCGTTCTAACCATAAGAATATGGGAGCTTCACATTAAATTATTCATGCTTACTATTCAATAATTGACCCTTACCAATAGAATATCGATGATACGAAGCAAAATGTGCACCCTTACCATTTAATTCTTTATGGTATCAAGCAATATATGTATGCTTACCAAGAGAATTAGGATGCTTACCATCAAAATTAGGGTCCATCGCTATCAATCTGGGTTTTGAGGTTTGCTTTTGTGAGGAGTTTGGAGAAAGTATATATTTGAAACGCCTAAGTACGCAGCGTCCTTTTTCTTTGATTCTGTTGTGCGTTTAGATAGCTTATAGAAAAAGATAGAATTCGAGGAAGGACACTTTGTGGGAAATAAAGTAGACAAATGAAAATTTATTATATTATAAGAAAAAATTCATTAAATGTTAGACCAAGAATTTTGTAATAAACTTGAGATTGAAATTAGTAAAGCTTTTATTTTATTTGAACAATTTGATACAAAAGGATTTTGGTGTGATGGTATTTTGCTTCCAGGTAATCCAAAAAATATTTCAAAGAAATATATCAATGATAATCGTCAAGTTTATTTAACAATATTTACAGGCAAATCGGGACAAGAGAAGTTTGAACTAATATTAAAGCTTGGGAGTATATCTTTAAGCAAATATTCAAGAGATTTAAGTATTGAGGATTGTATTCCCAATTCCGATGCCAATGATTGGTTTGCTATAGATGTTTTAAATAAAAGAATAATTATAAAGCTAAACTAATGCACTACAGCTAACAAGCAGTTTGAGCGGTAGTAACGTGAAGTGGCTTAAAGTATTTCCATAAGGTCATCCCTACGGGATTTTAGTTTCATTTTTAATACTTAGTAACTACCATATGGTTGTTCCTCTGGAACTTTTAGTTCTCGTCTGACAACGAGCATCCATCGTCTGACGAGTAAGCCGAAACCTAACTGTAATCTGAGCGAGCGACAGGGATAGTAACGGCATCCTTTTTTTTGCTAACCCCTATCCCCTAATGGGGGACTTAATACAGCAAAAAAAAGATACAGTGGATAGCCCGGCACGAAGTGGGCGCCATAATAAAAGTAAAAAGAAATCAAACACTAAAAACAAAAGGATTCTATTGAGCCAATTAAGAATTAAAAATAGATACAAGGAAAAATAATACATTTAAGAGGGGAATGTAGTATTGCTATACTTTATTGATGCTTCTTTTTATAGAATAATTTGCTTGTGTAATTCCGATTCTTCTTTTTGATATATGAATTTTATTATTTTTACTGCAAATAATAAACGTGAAACCTTTTTTGAAAACGACCCTTCGCCTGATTCTTTTGTTGCTATTATTTTCCTTTGTTAATAATAGCAATGCTCAGTTTAAACTGAAAGACACGATTCCCTTAGATCCCGATTTGATAGTGAATAAACTTCCTAATGGTCTTACGTATTATATACGGCGCAACATGAAAAGCAGGGGCAATATACAAATGCGACTGGTGGTAAATGCAGGATCGGTACAGGAAG